>CAZJVM010000012.1:44139-51635 GCA_964549305.1 uncultured bacterium | reverse complement strand
GACGGGTCAAGTCCTGATATTGCTTTGTTATCGGGTGTCTGTCTTGGAGGCGGATAAGGCCTGCCGTCATCACATCCGCCAAGTTCAAAACAGCATTCTTCTCCGCCGCAATCAGTGTTTACCCAGTTGCCCCAGTGCTCGGGGAAGGGGTTGCCTGTTCCGGGATATGTCTCGAAATCCCCTTTGTCGTATTTTGCCCAACTCTTTGTTCCGATTTCCACTGCTATTTGGCAATAAATCTCAACAAGGTTCAGAACGGAATCGCACACAATCTGAGGGAAAGCGACTACTATATGTTTGACTCCCCTGTTTTTCAGATATTCGAGAGCTTCCCAGTAGCGGTATCCCCACTCATCGGCAGGTAACTTCTTCTCGCTTTCATAAAGCCAGGCGGAACCCAAAGTCTGCCCTCTCATATTGCGTGTGCGCTCTACCAGTCCGTTTTCGGGATTCAGTTCCTTTACACCGAAGAACGCGCCTACGATATTCCCGGGTTTCATTTCGGGATGGCGTTCGAGAAGAATTCTTTTGATATTTTTGTTTATTGTTACCGTGTCATTTATTTTCGGGTCAAAGGGTTCGTCATTTTCGTGAAGCGCGTGATTAAGGAGCATTACCGCGGTATCAGCATCGGATACGGATTTGTTGAAAGCTTTTTCAATTCCCTTTACATCGAGAAAAGCTATCTCCGGGTCTTCGGCAATGGGATTGGGGTTGCCTTCGAGCGGAATATGCACATCCGAATCAGGTATTCCCAGTGAACGTGTCCAACCCTCGGGTTTGTCGGGATATGACCTTTCCATCAAATTCCTGTAGTCATTTATCCACATTACGGGAATCGATGTCCTGTGTTCTTTGTTCCATTTTTCAACAACCGATTTTGCCGTTTCGACGAATTCGAATGTTTTTGAAAATCGAACTCCGCCAACGGTCATATCGGCAATCAATATGCGCGATACGCCTTTTTTGAGAAGTCGCTCTACGGGACCGTCCACATCATATCGGTTGGGGTCGCAACCTTCCCATGGACCGTTTTTTTCATCTTCACCGCAGTATGTAATCTTATCTCCTCCCGGTGGAGGATTGAGAAATAGACGGGGATAGGGAAGATATTCGGGATGTTCTCCTCCCATCCACGTTCCCATTTCGGTTTCAAAAAGAATCCCGTATTGATTTGAATCGAGTTCTTTATTTAAATCGGCAAACTGTTTTTTTGTGATTTGATGGTAGGGGTCTTTCCCGCCGATTCGTGCATATTCAAAATCGTATTTCCTTCTGAATCTTACGGCGTAATCGGACATAGGAGAATTTAGAATCAGCTTCCAGTTTTTCTTATGCCACATCACAAAAACGTTTATAGGATGATTTTTATCATATGAAAACTGATGTAATACGGCATCCCACATATGCTGCTCTGTATCCTTTTCATGACCTCCGTGCGTCGCGTAGATAACTCCTATTTTTTGAGGCGCGTTTGAGCAGGCAAGAGTTAAGGAAAAAATTAGTGAAGTTGACAGAATCAAAAGAAAGAATTTCATTTTTTTCGGCATTTATTTTTCTCCCGGAGTTAGTGAAAAATGATTTAAAAAAGATTTTAGGAATTTTATTTTAATTTTCTTAAATGTAATTCAAGGATTGTCAACATTAAAAGACAAAAAGCAATGGGCGTGAAGGAAATCCTATTTCCATTTCTCGTAATCAACGGTACAAAGCACCGATTCAAGGTCGTTGAAGATTATCTTTTCAGGCTTCATCGGAAGTAAAGGAAGTGGGACAATTGACTCAGGGCCTTTTACGAGTATCCTCAATTTAACGAAGTTGCCGTCTTTGAATGAGACGTGAATGGGAACAAACATTTGAAACGAAGCAGGTACATTCTCCTGTTTGATTTTGCAATATACTTTGTAATCCCCTGTGGAAACTTTTTGACTCCTGTAGGAAAATGTATATTCCGGTATGTCAGTGCCGTAAACCCACTCGTTGAAAAACCAGTCCATTCCCCCGCCCATATGTTTTTCTACAATTTTCTGAAAGTCATATGTAGCAGCTTTTTTCCCCTTGTAAGAAGTATAAAAGTCTTTCATCATATTTATGAATCTGTCCTCATTCATTGTCTTGAGGTCAATCATCATATTTCTGAGCATATGGAGGACCCACGCCCCTTTTTTGTAAATTAAAAGAGAATAATCACCTCTCGTACTGCTCGTGTCTGTCCTGTATCCAAGCCAAATCGGTCCTGCTTCCTGCCCGTGCTTAAAGATTGCATTTCTGTTATTAATGATTTTGTCGCGATATTTTTTAAGGGCATCAAAAAACTTTTTATTGTCTTTAAGGACAATCTGCATATACCAGAGTCCGGAATATTCGGCGAATCCTTCGCTTAACCATTGGTCGTGATATGTCTTGTAACCTAAGGAAACTCCCCACCACTGATGGGCGACTTCATGCGCCCTGAACACTTCAGTCATCCCTTCGTGTTCAAAACTTTGAAAGGCTGTCCAGGGGATATATACGATTCCGGGAAAAGCAAGTCCCATATTTCTGTCTGGCGTTTCTGTGGCGTAAAACTTTTCAAGAGGGGGTTCTCCGTATATTTTCTGAAAAAAGGAGAAGCTGTTCACAGCATCCGACATTGTCACTTCTCCTGCCCTGTCAACCATATAGTATTTATCTGTAATGGCTGCGGGATAATTTTTAGTCATCAATACCGTTATATCCGGCATATTTTCTTTGCTGTATTCATAACTGTTGAATATCCCGATATTGAAAGTCGCGATCTTAATGGGAATGTCGCTGACCCATCTTGTCGTAGTGACCTTGTCTTTGGTATCTGTTGATACATTTCTGCCTACGCTTACAAGTTCGTAATCCGACGGTATGCGGAAGGTAATGTCAAATAAATGGTTATCTGATGAATACCAGGAGTGTTGCGGAAACCACCTGTAGGGGGATTTAACCGTAATCCACTTATTATCCTCATCAAGCAATTTGCCGTGATAGATAATTTTCAGATTATAGGTTTTCCCTGTCTTGAAATGAGGCGGACATTTAATCCAGATATTTGGATTCTCGTCACCTTTGAAAAAATCAGGTTTAAGCCCTTCATCAAGCCATTCAACGGAATCTATCTCCATTTTATCCCAGATTACAAGGTTAATCCATCTTTGGCGGTTTCGAATGGGAGTTGTTTTTATTGTTGCAGACGCGGAAAAATCAAAGTCGTCGGATATGTCAGCTTCAATTTTAAAATCATTCAGAGCAACAGCTTCCTGTATATTATCGCGCAGATTTTCTCTTTTTTCGTAGTCGCTTCGTTTATGGAATTGGGATACGGTTTCGTGCGAATGTTTAAACCCGTCATCTTCAGGGCGTCTCTCGATAAATACTTCTTCACTGCTTAAAGGATCGTATATATAGAAAAGCGGGTCCGACTTTTTCCTGCTCATATGGGCGTAAAATAATCCGTTGCTCTCATAATTAAGAAATGTCCGCGCCATTGAAGGCGGAATATTTTTTTTGTCTTCGTCACCGATATATTTAAGCGCGTATTCAAGAAGATTTTCAACGCTTCCTTCTTCCTCTGTTGTTTCGATTTTCAGGTTTTTGTAAAAATCCCGAAGCGTGGCATCTGAGAAGATAATAAGTAAAAAGTTAAAATCTCTGTCTATGGAATCTTTTCCGAAAACCCTGAATAACTGCTCTTTTTCCACTTTTACAGGAGGCGTGCATTTGAAATTTCCTTCTCCTTTGAACACCGCGGCGCAGACTCTGTTTAAGAGCGGTTTGCAAAGAAATATTCTTCCTTTCTTTAGCGTGAAAACCCCGGCATCTCTTCTGAAGGTGAAATTATCAACAGGGAAGGATTTTTTAAAATCCGGTTTCAGGTTGAGCAATTCCTTGTAAAAACTTTCATATTCGGAGGGATTTGAGCTTCGTGACTCTTTAGCGAGTGAGCTATTCTCTAATAAGGCAATTAAAAGTAGTAATAAGAATATAACGCTTTTTTTAAGGCAATGATTCATTAAATAATTAATAAAAATTAATTAAAATATTAATAAAGAATAAAATGGAAGTTATTTTGTGTCAAATATAAAAATATGGTCGGGAAAATTCAGAAAGGTATAAAAAGAAAAAAATAGCGGGGAGAGGATTTGAACCTCTGACCTTCGGGTTATGAGCCCGACGAGCTACCAGACTGCTCCACCCCGCACCGAATAGCCGAGTTTATAAGCGTGTTAAGGCGATTTGTCAAGGAGATATTTTTTTTGCTATGATGCGGGCATACAATTTTTTTTAAAAGGTGAATGAATAATGAAAGCAATGATACTTGCCGCGGGGAGAGGAGAAAGACTGAAACCACTCACATTAAGGCGCGCGAAACCGGCTATTCCCGTTTTTAATGTGCCGATGATTGCGCGCACGCTTAACTTCCTTTCCAAATACGGTATAGATGAAGCCGTGATTAATCTTCACTATCTTCCCGATTCCGTTAAAAAAGCTGTGGAGGAGGAATATAAAGGAAACGTGAAGATTGTATTTTCGCGGGAAAAAAATCTTCTCGGGACCGCCGGTGGATTGAAAAATGTGGAAAAGCATTTCAGAGACGAAACTTTTGTGATGATTAACAGCGATACTCTCCTTGATTTTGACCTCAAGGAGATGATTGGGTTTCACATAGCAGAGAGGGCTTTTGCCACGATGCTTCTTTCACATCCTGAAGGCGCTGACAACTTCGGTAAGGTTTCGCTTGCCAATGACGGCAGGGTAGTTGATATTCTCGGCGCGCTTAATTCAGTTACTCCTTCAGTTGCGGTGAATTTTACGGGAGTGCATATTTTCGAACCGGACATTCTCGATTTTATTCGGGCAGGCAAAGTTTCTGAAATCAACTCCGACATTTATCCTGACGCAATCAAAAAAGGGAATAGGATTATGGGGTTTGTGAACAGAGGCGTTTGGCACGATATCGGCACATTGGACAGATACAGGAAAATTCAAACGGGACAGTACAATGAAACAATGAAGGCTTTGCGTATACAAAGGGATGAAAAGGGTAATATCATTTCAAATGAAAACACTTTCGTTGATGAAAAGGCGGAAGTGTTGTATTCTGTAATCGGTAAAGGATGTAAAATTGAAAAAGGGTGTAGAGTGATAAACAGCGTCATTCTCGACAATGTTACCCTCTGCGAAAATACAATTGTTGAAAATACGGTTATCGACAATGTGCAAAGTAACCCGGAATAAATGAAGAAAGGAGATGACGGGAAATATGCTTCTTGCCATTGATATAGGCAACACAAATACCGTTATAGGAGTTTTTGACAACGAGGAGTTGATTGTTGACTGGCGAATTGCAACGGGAAGTAAATGGACTGCCGATGATTTTTATGTTGTTTACAAAAATCTTTTTGAGTTTGACGACAGAGTAAGCACAAAGGAAATATCCAATGCGGTAATCTCGAGCGTTGTGCCCGTCACTATTTCTCCTCTAAGGGAAATGTGTGAAAAATATTTTAATATTTCCCCGCTCATAATTGACAATAATACAAAAACCGGTCTTAAAATCCTTTATGACAATCCTTCGGAAGTCGGCGCGGACAGACTTGTAAATGCCACTGCTGCCTATAAAAAATACAGAGGCCCGGTGATTGTAGTTGATTTCGGTACTGCAACGACATTTTGCTATATCTCAAAGGAGGGCGAATACTGCGGCGGAATTATTGTGCCCGGGATGAAGATATCAATAGACGCGCTTTTTCAAAAAGCGGCAAAGCTTCCAAAGGTTGAAATGATTAAACCGCCCCGCGTCATAGGAAAAAATACAATCAACAGTATTCAGTCGGGAATAATTAACGGGTATACCTCTCTTGTTGACGGAATAATCAGCAAGATGGAAACCGAGATAAAGGAAAAGCCCTTTGTCGTGGCAACGGGAGGACTCGCGGAGTTGATATCCTGTGAAAGCACCTCGATAAAGGAAGTGAATCAGATGCTCACTCTTGACGGATTGAGAATACTTTTTGAGATGAACAGATAATTTGTTTCAACGGGAGATTATAGAAAGATAATGGATAATCCTAAAATAGTTTCACTTCAGACTGGCAAAATCGAGACATTCGAATCCGATGGTAAAAAATGGCAAAGCGGATATGTGAAAAAACCGGTTTCGGACAAGGTGAAACTCTTTGCTTTGGGATTTGAGGGTGACGAGCAGTCTGACAGAAAAAATCACGGAGGAGTGGACAAGGCAGTCCTTGCCTATTCCGAAGAACATTATTCCCTTTGGAAGGCGGAACTGAATGTTGACATCCTTGATTACGGCGCGTTCGGAGAAAACCTGACAATAAAGGGATTGAAGGAAGATGATGTCTGTATCGGAGATGTTTATGAAGCGGAAGGCGTAAAACTTCAGGTATCGCAACCGCGCCAACCCTGCTGGAAAATATCTAAAATTCTGAAAAAAGACGGGCTTGACCGTAAGGTGCTTGAAACCGGGCGCACCGGATGGTATCTGCGCGTGCTTGAGGAAGGAGAGCTCGGAGCGGGAATGGAGATAAAGCTCATAGGACGCCTCTACCCCCAGTGGACAATCGCGCGCTCGCTCGAAATTATGGATAACGGGAAAAACGACTCGAAATCCGCGGAAGATTTATCTGCCTGCCTCCTTCTTTCTGAGAGCTGGAAAAAAACGCTTCGCGCTATTGCCGAAGGCGTAAATATTCCCGACAGAGATAAAAGATACAAGGGCCCTGAGTAGTTTTTGAAAACATACTGGCAAATTGTTATTTTCTTTGTAAAGTCGGCAAATATTCATTAGTAACAGGAAGTTTCTCCGCCAAAATATTCCCATATATGAAAGTTGACTTAAATATTTGTTAAATGTTATAAATTCTCTCTTTTATTTTTATAACAAGCCCGTTTCGGGGAGGAAAATTGAATAAATTGAGGTGCCGGATTTTTATATACCTGCTCGTTTTTTCATTTCTCTACAGTGTGTCGGCGTTTTCTATGGAAATAGATGCCGGCTATCTGAATACCTTTATTATTAAAGACAACCAGCAGTTATGGGGTTGGGGAGACAATTCATACGGGCAGTTGGGTATAGGAAACAAAAAAACTAAAAAAAAACCGGTAAGAATCGGGGATGACAGCGACTGGACAACAGTTTCCGCGGGAGGGAATCACACCGTTGCCATAAAGGATGACGGCACGCTTTATGCGTGGGGACGAAACCGATACGGACAGTTAGGCAACGGCACTACAAAAAGAAGAAAAAAACCGGTAAGAATCGGGAATGACAGCGACTGGAAATCTGTTTCGGCAGGAAGCGCGCACACTGTGGCGATAAAGGATGACGGCACGCTTTGGGCGTGGGGAAACAATGCGTACGGGCAGTTGGGAGACGGCACCACAAAAAGAAGAAAAAAACCGGTAAGAATCGGGGATGACAGCAACTGGAAGTCTGTTTCAGCAGGAGGCGCGCACACTGTGGC
>CAZJVM010000012.1:0-44039 GCA_964549305.1 uncultured bacterium | reverse complement strand
TCGGGGATGACAGCAACTGGAAGTCTGTTTCAGCAGGAGGCGCGCACACTGTGGCAATAAAGACGAATGGTACTCTTTGGGCGTGGGGGCGAAATCGTGACGGGCAACTTGGAAACGGAAAAAGAAGGTTCAAAAAGGTTCCGGTAAAAATCGGAAATGACAGCAACTGGGAATCTGTTTCGGCAGGAGGCGCGCACACTGTCGCAATAAAGACGAATGGTACTCTTTGGGCGTGGGGACGAAATCGCGACGGACAACTTGGGAACGGAAAAAGAAAAAGAAAGAAAAAACCTGTACACATAGGAAAAGATAATGACTGGAAGGAAGTTTCTGCCGGCGGATATCATACCATTGCGTTAAAATCCGACGGCACAATATGGGCGTGGGGAGATGACCTCGCAGGTCAGTTGGGAAACGGCGCTAACAGGGATAAAAACAGGAAACGTCCCTTTCGTGTGGGCAAAAGCAAAAAGTGGTCTGCAATTTCCGCGGGCAACGCCCATAACATAGCTCTAAAAAACGATTCCCTCTGGGGTTGGGGGTTTAACAAATCAGGAAGGATTGGAGACGGTACCGAAGATATGAGAGAAAGTCCTGTCCGGATTTTGAAATAATTACAATTTGGCTCATAATCAACACTTTTATATAAGGATGGATATTTCACATTTAAATATCTCCTGTAATTTATCTGTAATTCCTGTCTTTTAAATGCATATAAACGAATATTCCATAAGAAAAAGAAGCAGTCGCGGGAAACTTAAATGCCTGCTTCTTATTTCTGTTGTCACGATATTTTCTTTTTTAATTATTTCAGAAGGTTATTCTTTCGCCCGGGAGAGAATAGTTGACATTGAAGTCAGGGGAAACAAGAGGATTGAAGCATCGACTATTCTTTCCAGTATCAGGACTATGAAGGGTGAGTTTCTTTCCGTATCGGGGATAAGCAGGGATATCAAGACGATCTATGCCCTTGGTTTCTTCAATGACGTTAAGGTGGAAAAAGAGGAAGTCGGGGAAGGCATAAAACTGATTTATATAGTCGGGGAAAAACCGACTGTCCGCCAAGTTGATTTTGAGGGGAATAAGGTGCTCGATGTGGAAAAGTTGCGCGCGGAATCCACTCTTCTTTCAGACCAGATTCTCAGAAGCAGTGAGATAAACAATACAATAAATAAGATAAAAGCGAAGTATCAGGAGGAAGGATATTATCTTGCCGACATCACATACAGACTTCGTCCTCTGCCGAGAAACGCTGTTGACGTGGTTTTCCGGATTAAAGAAGGCGGAAAGGTTGTCCTGAAAAAGATATACTTTCAGGGAAACAAATCATTCTCAGATGACCTGTTGAGAAAAATAATGAAAACCAAAGAGGACTGGCTTTTTGGTTGGGCGACTGAGGCAGGAGATTTCAAGGAAGATGAATTTAAGACCGACCTTCAGCGCATTGATTCATTTTATCAGGATAACGGGTTCATCGAAGTTGAAATAGGTGAACCTCATATAGAAATGAATGCAGAACGCACATTGATTTACATAACTGTTCCCGTTGAAGAAGGCAGGCAGTTCAGAGTCGGCAATCTTGAATTCGAAGGCAACACAATTCTTTCCGACAAACAGGTCGCGGACACATTCGGACTGAGGAAAGGTTCCGTGTTCAGTCGCGGACGACTCGAGAAAGGACTTGCGGATCTGAGTGATTTTTACGCGCAGAAAGGATTTCTCTTTTCCGACATTGCGCCTATACGAAAATACCGCGAAAAGGAACCTGTCGTTGATTTGAAAATATCAATAGACAAGGGTGAGAAGTTTTACATAGGACAAATTGATATTAGCGGTAACACGAAGACAATGGATAAGGTAATCAGAAGGGAGTTGAGTATTAGGGAAGGTGATCAGGCAAACAGCCTTAAACTGAGGCACAGTAAGGATGATGTGTTCAAACTGGGTTACTTCGGAGATATAAAGATAAAAACAACGAGAGGCGAAATGAAAAACCTCATCGATGTAGAGATAAATGTTGAAGAAAAACCTACGGGTACTCTCACATTCGGCGGAGGATTCAGCTCATCGGAAAAAATCGTGGGTATTGTGAGCGTTTCAGAGGAGAACCTTTTCGGAAGGGGTTGGCAGGCATCCCTTTCAAGCCAGTTTAGCACGAGGACTACTGAATTTAATCTTTCATTCGTGGACCCCTATTTTCTTGACCGCTACGTATCAGCGGGATTTGATGTCTTCAATTCAAGAACGAGAGACTTTTCCAATGATTTCGTAAGAAAACAGACAGGAGCAAGGTTGAAGTTCGGATGGAGAGTGTTTGAACGGGTGTGGGCTTTTGTCGCGCCTAGAACGCAGGTTGATGAAATATCGAGCATCTCTTTTATAGGCGCATCGAGGAGGGGTAATGACCCATTCAATTCTGATTCCGATTTTGAAAACCTGAAAGATGAGAGGGCGAGGGAGAAAAGAATAGATAAGAGTGAATTTTTCAGAGACCTTGAAAATTTGAGAGGGAGTAATTCGCAGAACAGTGTTTTCTTCAGCATTTACAGGAAAACCTATAACCATCCCGTTTTTCCCACAAAAGGTTCGAACGTGGAACTCTCTTATGAACCTGTGGGAGGCATTTTTGGCGGCGACCTTAATTATTACCGCATCGAACTTGATACGAGTTACTATAAACCGTGGAAATGGGGTACCGCGTTCCACGTCAGAGGACTCTTCGGATATGTGGACGACTATTTCGGTGAACGGGTTCCCACGTACGAAAAGTTCAAGATCGGAGGTTCAAGGACAATCAGGGGTTATGAAGACCAGGATATTGGTCCGAAGGATGATTATAACAATAATATTGGCGGCAACAAGGAGTTTGTGTTAAACCTTGAATATATTGTTCCTGTGCTGCCTAATCAATTTCAACTTGTGGCATTTTATGATATGGGTAACGCCGTAAAAAACGGCGAGCAATTGTCTTTTTCCAATATGAAGAAAAGTGTCGGAATCGGAGCGAGACTGTATTTGCCAATAGGTCCCGTTCGCCTCGATTTGGGATATAAACTTGACAAGGATAAAGGCGATTCGGCGACGCAGTTCCACTTTGGAGTGGGAGGTCAGTTCTTTTAATTAAAAAAGGGGGTTTTTGATTTATGAAGAAGATATTTATTCCGGTTTTAGCTGTTTTTTTTGTATTCGGTCTATTGACTCTTTCCTACGCGGAAAGCACCAGAGTCGCGGTAGTTGACCTGCAAAGCGTCCTCAATAATTCCAGGAAGGGCAAAGAGGCGATAAAGGTGCTCGAGAAGGAATTCGAGAATAAGAAGCAGGAGTTGGATACAAAAGAAAAAACGCTTCAGGGTCTTCAGGATGAAATCACAAAGCGCGCGGGATTTTGGTCTGATAAAATCAAGGCGGAAAAAGAGGAAGAGTTTAACAAAAAACTGAAAGACTGGCGCAGAATGCAGGTTGACCTGAAGGATGAGTTCGAAAGAAAAAACAAGAATTTTACTGACAAGATTCTTATGGATATAATCGAACTGGTGAGAGAGGTTGGAAAAAATGACGGATATGATCTTGTCATAGAGAAGCAGAATGCCATATATGTGGCAGATGCCATAGATTTAACGCCACGGGTAATTCAACTTTACGACAGCATAAATTCAAATACGGGTAATTAGCTGTTAATAATGGTTATTTGGAGGGGATAAATTGAAGACCGTAAAAGAAATTGCTGAATATCTTGGCGGAGAATTAAAAGGCAATCCTTCGGTGGTAATAAAGGATGTTTCAGGCATAGAAAACGCCGGGGAAGGAGATATTACTTTCATTGCCGCGGAAAAGTTTTTGAACGCTGTAAAGAGCACGTCTGCTTCCGCAGTAATTGCACCCGTTGACATACCCGAATGCGGAGCATCACTGATAATTGTTAAAAATCCCTACCTCAGTTTTGCAAGAGTCGTTGAGCTTTACAAAGTCAGAGATAAGTCTCCCCTCGGTATCGATGAAAAAGCGTCAATAGGCAACAAAGTTAAGATGGGAAAGGATGTGTCAATTTATCCTTACGCAGTCATAGAAGACAATGTGGAAATTGGCGACAGAGTGAGTATTTATCCCGGGGTTTACATAGGCAAAGATTCCAAAATCGGGGACGATACGGTCTTGTACTCGAATGTTTCGGTAAGAGAGGAAACCCTTATCGGCAAAAGAGTGAGGATTCATTCCAATAGTTCCATTGCGGGAGATGGTTTCGGTTATGTGCAGGAAAACGGGACGCATGTAAAAATTCCTCAGGTCGGAAAGGTGATAATAGAAGATGATGTTGAAATCGGCTCAAACGTAAGCGTTGACAGAGCGACTCTCGGTGAGACGATTATTAAAGAGGGAACAAAAATAGATAACCATGTTCAGATTGCCCATAATGTGGAAGTCGGCAGGAATGTCATACTGGTGTCACAAGTTGGCATATCGGGAAGCTGTAAAATCGGCGACAATGTTATGCTTGCGGGACAGGTTGGAATTGCTGACCACGTGCGTATCGGTGATAACACAATGGTTGGCGCGAAATCCGGTATAGGAAAAAACCTTCCGGCAAATTCAATGGTTAGCGGAGCACCCGCCTTCGAGCACAGAAAATGGCGCAGGACTCAGGCGTGTTTGCCCAAGATTCCCGACATCTTCAAAAAAATCCGTGAACTTGAAAAGAAAATTAATGACCTTGAAAAGAGGAGGCAAAAATAAAAAAATGGAAGAAGTTATTTTTAATATTGACAGAATCCTGAAACTTTTGCCGCACCGTTATCCTTTTCTTATGGTTGACAAGGTGACTGAATTTGAAAAGGAAAAAAGGATAGTGGCAGTGAAAAACGTTACCTTTAACGAACCTTTTTTTCTGGGACATTTCGGAGAATACCCCGTAATGCCCGGAGTAATGATTATAGAAGCACTCGCCCAGGTTGGATGTATTCTCCTTCTCCAAAGCACCGGCGAGTTTCAGAAAATTGTTTATTTCAGAAGTGTTGATAAAGTAAAATTCAGAAAGAAAGTGCGCCCCGGTGATGTTATGAAAATGGAAGTCATTGTCACCCACAGAAGGGGACCCTTGTGGAAAGTTGACGCGAAAGCCTTTGTTGACGGCGAAGTTGTTACAGAAGGAGAACTTCAGGCGTTTGTGTCAGATGAATACCTTGACGATTTAAAAAAGTCCGGTAGAGATGATTCATAAAACGGCAGTAATCGAAGAAGGCGCGGTAATAGGGAAAGATGTTGAAATAGGTCCTTTTTCCGTTGTCAATAAGGATGTTACAATCGGAGACGGCACTGTTTTATCCTCGAATGTCCGTGTTGAGGGATGGACTAAGATAGGGAAAAATTGCAGAATAGAAGCAGGTGCCGCAATCGGAGGTCCTCCTCAGGATTTTAAATACAAGGGCGAAAAATCCTATGTTTCCATTGGCGATAATGTGAGCATAAGAGAATATGTCTCAATACACAGGTCGTCGAAAGAAGAGGGGATAACCACAGTGGGAGACGGCGCGATGCTTATGGCCTATTCTCACATTGCACACGACTGCAAAATAGGCAACGGCGCAATAATCACCAACTATGCGGGGCTTTCGGGACACGTTACGGTAGAAGATAAAGCGATTATATCGGGTTTTGTGGGAATACATCAATTCTGCAGAATCGGAAAACTTGCACTTGTAAGGGGATTTTCAGGAATCTCAAAGGACATCGCTCCCTTCACAATAGTATGGGGTATTACCACTGTGCCTTACGGGCTTAATTTAGTGGGATTGAGAAGAAGCGGCATTTCAAGGAGCGGAATCGATGCGCTGAAAAAAGTTTATAAAATATTTTTCCAGTCCGGGTTGTCAAATGAGGAAGCTATTGAAAAAATATACACAGATGTGGAGCAGACGGAAGAGGTCCTTCATTTTGTGGAATTTGTAAAATCATCAAAGCGCGGAGTCTGTAAGCGCGAAAGGGAAGAGGGAGACATATTTTGAATAAGATAAAGGCGGGAGTTATAGGGACAGGTCATATGGGTCATTATCACGTGAACGTCTATGCCGAACAGCTTAATAATGTGGATTTTTTCGGCATAGCCGATATTGATTCCGGCAAGGTTTCAGAGTTGTCGGAAAAATATCAGATAGAGGGCTATAATGACTACCGCGAACTTCTGAAAAATGTCGATTTTGTGAGCATTGCCGTGCCCACGAAAAATCATTACGAAGTGGCGAAGGAATGTCTCGAAGCGGGAGTCCACGTCTTGGTCGAAAAACCATTTACTACTGAATACAAACAGGCAGAGGAGCTTTTCGAAATTGCCAACAAAAAAAATCTTATTCTCCAGGTCGGACATGTTGAAAGATTCAACGGCGCAGTACAGGAGCTTAAAAAAATAGTAAAAGATCCCTTTTTGATGGAAAGCAGAAGGATAGGTCCCTTCATAACAAGGGCGCAGGACGATAATGTTGTAATGGATTTGATGATTCACGACCTCGATATCATCCTCAATATTATAGGCGATATGCCGGAAGAGTTTTCGGCTTTCGGCAAGAAAATATGTTCCGGCAGATATGATGTGGCGAGCGTACAGCTTAAATTCAATAACGGATGTATCGCTACGGTAGTCGCAAGCAGGGTTTCGGAAAACAAGTTGCGCACTCTTGCAATAACCCAAAAGGACGCCTATATCTTCCTCGATTATACCGACCAGGATATCCATATCCACAGAAGGGCGGATTCAGGATATCTCGTCAGCAGGCAGGAAATCCGCTATAAGCAGGAATCATTCATTGAAAGAATATTTGTTTACAAGGACAACCCTCTGAAGCTTCAGATAAAGCATCTTGTTGACTGCATTCTTGGCACAGGCAAGAGGATGTATACCGAAGAAGACGAATTGCGCTCCCTTAAGCTTGCGCTAAATATTTTATCAAGCTTGAAAGATAACTGAGTATTTCTTTTCCTATTAAACCTTAGAATGGATATGGACAATTCAAAGTCACTTCTTGTAGTATCAGGTGACCATTCGGCGGATATGTATCTTTCGGGCATTATAAAAAAACTGAAGACAAAAGCTCCTTCGTTGCGTATTGCAGGGACGGGAGGCGATGCAATGGAAGAAGCCGGAATGGAGCTTTTATGGCATTTGAACGAAATGTCCGTAATAGGTTTTACGGAAGCGTTTTCAAAAGCCAATGTCATCAGAAAAGTAAGAAAATCTCTCATTGACTATGCCTCAAAGAATAATGTTTCCGCGGCACTTCTTGTGGATTATCCCGGATTCAACCTCTATCTTGCCGAAATATTGAAAAAAATGGGGATACCGGTGATTTACTTCATCAGCCCTCAGGTCTGGGCATGGAGAAGCGGAAGGATAAAAAAAATCAAGGAGCGCGTTGACAAGATGCTCGTTATACTTCCCTTCGAGGAAGCTATCTACAGGAGAGTCGGAGTTGATACGGAATTCGTGGGGCATCCGCTTCTTGAAATAATGGAAGGAGAAAACTTTTCTGTGCCCGGCGACGCGAAGGAGAGAGGTTTTAGAGTTGCTCTTTTACCCGGAAGCAGAGTCAAAGAGATTGAATATCTTCTCGATGATATGGTGGGCGGGGCAGAATTGATTGCGGAAAAAACCGATAATGTCTCATTCGTTCTTCCGCTTGCGCCGGGACTTGACAGAAATTTCGTGGAAAAGCATATCTCAGGCAGAAAAGTTGTCGTGGAAATAACTGATGAAAGTGCAAGAAGCGTTATGAAAAAATCCGATTTTGCCGTCATATGCTCGGGCACTGCGACTCTCGAAGCGGCTATTACCGGAATTCCTTTCATTATTATCTACAGATTATCCAAAATAACGGAATTTGTCGGTAAACGTTTTTTGAAGATAAAAAACTGGGGATTGGCAAATATCATTGCCGGTAAAGAAATAGTACCGGAACTTCAACAGGAGGAAGTTAATCCCGAGAATATTGCCTCTGCCGTACTCGAAGCAATCAAATCTCCGGGAAAACTGAAAGAAACGAGAAAAGATTTAAACGCGTTAAAAAATATGCTCGGTAACGCGGATGTTTCAAAGCGGGTTTCAGACATACTTTTGCAATATATTTAATATAAATATCACGTCTTATAATGCGTAAATTTACTCTTAAAGAAAAAAGCATCCTTCTCCTGATTAAATCATTGGGCATTCCCGCAGTAAGGGCTCTCTACAAAAGTTGTAAAGTAAATACCGAGGGGAGTGGTACGGTTTCAGAACTAATGGATAAAAAGGAGTCCTTTATCTGCGTTTTCTGGCATCAGCGTCTTTTCCTTGTGACGGGTTATTTCAGGGATACGGGAGGTTCTCCTCTTGTGAGTATGAGCAGGGAAGGGGAGTATATTACGACTGCGCTTAAACGACTCGGTTACAATCCCGTACGCGGTTCAACGTCACGAAGAAGCTATGAGTCGTTTCGTGAATTGTTTGCCGTTCTGGACGAAGGAACGCAGATAGGCATCACTCCCGACGGTCCGAGAGGACCTGCAAGGTGTGTTCAGGACGGTGTCTTATATCTTGCAAAATTCTCAGGCAGGCCCATCATACCCGTAGGGGCGAGTGCCGGCAAATACTGGATTTTTAACAGTTGGGACAGGTTCATAGTGCCGAAACCGGCAAGCAGTGTTTTTTTAAGATTCGGTGAACCGATGTATATAAATAAGGATGCCGGCAAGGATGAAATTGAATCAAAAAGAGATGAGCTTAAAATGAAACTCGATGAATTGTGCGACGCGGTGGATAATAATGCCGGACACAAACCTCTGCCTTCCGCAAGAGTCAGGTAATAGCATTTTAGCCGGAATGTCTCTTATATCCTTTTAAAACTCCATAAGAGGTATGATTGACACCGCATATGCGCTCTGATAAATTGTGTAAAGGAGCATTATTGCAAAGGGTAAAAACTTTTAAATTATGAATTGATAATCCAATGTCAATATTCGTTAGAAATATCCTCATCGATCTCGACGAGATAAGAGAAGGTGTTATGAGGGTGAGGGCGTCTATTAAGGATGTAGTGCATGATATTACCCTTATCCTTTTTGTTACCTTTCCACAATTTGAGATTATAGACGTAGAACTCGAAATGAATGAAACGCCTGAAAAAACCTGCCCTCTTTTTAAGGAATTGTTGGGGGAAATCAAAGGGATGACCATAGGCAAGGGGTTTAATTCTCAAATAAGAAAGATATTCAGGGGGAAAACCGGATGTCCTACGGTTACGGGTCTATTAACTGTTGCCGCGCCCTTGGCAATAAACATATCGTGGTTTATCGAAAGAAAAAAAAGAGGGCTTTCAGACGATGAATACCTCCGCTTGAAGAGAAAAATGATGAAGGACAAATGCATCGCATTCAGCTCTGATTCCCAGGATTACGAGGATATTTCCGTAACCTCGGGAGAAAAGGCGATACAGCGTGATTGTGAGAATTGCGTTTCGCCGGGGAAAAATGATTCCCAAAAGGATAAGGTTGTCTCGGCAATCGAAAATATGGGCGTGAAATATAAGATACCCGAAAAGGTATTAAATGATATAATAGGTGATATTAGTTTACTCGTTGAGGATAAGCGGAAAAAATGAGTATCGATGAAAAAAAAGAATGGATTGGATTAAACCTTCTCGCGTACAAAAAACCGGAAGTTTTTTTAAAACTGATGAGGCATTATGAAAGCGCGTCTGCTCTCATCAATGCCGGAAAAAACGGTTTTCCCGATACTATTCTGAAAAATAACAATGAAATAAAATTAGCATTATCAATGATATATGGTGAGTATGCTGATAAAGAACTTGAAGCTATTTCCAGGAGAGGTATATCGATAATTACCGTGGAAGATTCCGGTTACCCAGAATCTCTCAGAGGAATATCCACACCACCTCCTGTGCTTTACTGCAGGGGAAAACTTCACAGTGAAGTAAAAGGCATTTCCGTAATCGGCACAAGAAAACCCAGTGAATACGGAAAAATGATGGCGGAGAAATTCTCCTGTCAAATTGCGGATAGAAGGATTGCCGTAATAAGCGGAATGGCGCGGGGAATTGACACAATCGCGCACAAAAGCGCCCTCAGGAAAAATGGTTATACGATTGCAGTCCTTGGTTGCGGTATTGACCGGGTTTATCCGCCTGAGAACCGTAAACTTTACGAATCGATTTGCGAAAGGGGCGCGGTAATTTCCGAATTTCCCATAGGGACACCTCCCCATAAGATGAATTTCCCGCGAAGAAACAGAATCGTCAGCGGTATCAGCAGGGCAACTCTTGTCATAGAAGCAGGAGAAAAAAGCGGGACTCTGATAACAGTCCGTTTCGCTCTCGAACAGGGACGGGATGTTTTTGCGATTCCGGGAAGCATTATATCGTCCACGAGCAAAGGAACCAACGGTCTCATAAAAAGCGGTGCCACACTGGTTGATTCATTTGACGATATTGAGAATGCAATGAATGATTTTTTCCCTTCCGCTCAAAACAGAGAGCATCCCGAATCGCGTGCCGTTGCTTTAAAGGGGGACAGGGATGAAATCTCCGTTCTTTCTCGTCTTGACGATACCCCGCGGCATATTGACATTATTTCAAAGGATTGTGAAATTCCAATGGGCAGAATTTCGTCAATTCTAATGAAGCTTGAAATAACCGGTGCTGTAAAGCAGGTTTCAGGCAAAATGTTTATGAGAAATTATGTCTGAGAATAATAAAACACACAGAGAACCTGATTTTAAAAGGCGAAGGACAATTATTGCAGTTGCGGGATGTGTGCTTCTCTTTATTGTTCTTCTAATAGTTGAAATAACCACTCAGAATATAAGCGCTTCATCTCCCATCGGGAACTACATTGTTTTTTATTCCTTCTACAATATCATCTTTATGTTCCTCATTGTGCTTGTCTATCTCATTGTAAGGAATATCGTAAAGCTCTATTTTGAGCGCCAACGCCTTGTGCCGGGCGCTAAATTCAGGACAAAGCTCATTGTTTCCTTCTTTCTGCTCACTATCATTCCTTCTGTGGTCCTCTTTTTTTATGCGAGATTCCTCATATCGCAAACAATGGAGTATTGGTTCAGCGTTCCTGTGGAGCAGTCACTGCAGGGGGCAATTAAAGTTTCCGAGCGATATTATGATGATATCAAGAAACGGGCGGAGCATTATTCCGGCACGATTGGCAAATCCATTGTGCGCAGAAACCTGATAGCGTCAAAAAACAGCCGTTATCTCAAAAACTATATCAATTCGAAGCTGAAGGAATATGAAATCAACCTGATCAATGTTTATGATGCCAAGGGGAAGCGGTTAATAAAAGCGGTATCTGATGATATCGACGATGACAAGGAAGTGGAACCCGACGACGATGTTATAGAAAAAATCCTCTTAACGGATAAGCTGTCCACTGTTTTGCCGGCCAAAGACGGAGAATTCATCTATGGGCTGGTTTCCCTTAAAAACAGAAAAAAAAATAAAATAGGTGTTGTTGCAGTGGGCTATTATCTTTCAAGAAGCCTGACTCAGGACATAAGGTCTGCCGCGCTCGCGTTTGATGACTACCGTCAGAAGGAGGTACTGAAGAAGCCCATAGCTAACAGCTATATAGCTATGTTTGCAATCGTTACCATTCTTGTCATTTTTGCCGCTATGTGGTTCGGTTTTCAGCTTGCAAAGGAAATAACCATACCGATAAGACAGCTTGCCGAGGGGACAAAAGAAGTGTCGAGCGGCAATCTTGATTTTCACATGGATATCAAGGTCAATGACAAGAGTGAAGATGAAATAGGAATTCTTGTGGATTCTTTCAATAAAATGACCAACGATATCAAGGTTAAGGAAATCGCCCTTCAGGATAAAAACAGAAGTCTTCAAAAGACAAACCGCGAGCTTGACCTTCGAAGAAACTATATCGAAACTGTTCTCGAGAATATTGGCACCGGAGTTATTTCCTGTGACAGATGGGGCAGAATAACTACAATAAACGCCGCGGCAGAGGAAATGCTTTATATGAAAGTGTCCGATTTTACCGGCAAACTTTACAAAGATGTTTTTGCCACTGCAAAATTAGACCCCTTAAGAAGAATCCTTCTCGAACTTGAAGAGATGCAGGAAATAAGCGTCGAGGAAGAGGTTAATCTCAACATAAAGGGAGAGGTGTTTACATTTATGGTTAATGTGAGCCAATTATTTGATAACCAAAAAAGTCAGATCGGCTTAGTAATGGTTTTGGAAAATACGACGGAACTTGTGAGGGCGCAAAGAGTTGCCGCGTGGAGAGAGGTGGCGAGGCGTATAGCGCACGAAATCAAAAATCCCCTCACTCCTATAAAATTATCGGCTCAGCGCCTTAAAAAGAAGTATTTTCAGGACGGCAGTGAAGACAGCGAAATTTTTAGAAGTTGCGTCGATACTATCATTCAGGAAGTCGATGACCTGAAGAATATGGTAAATGAATTCTCCAATTTTGCCAGAATGCCGTCTTTCAACCCTGTGGACGTAAATATAAAAGATTTGGCAAATGAAACTATTTCTCTTTACAAGACAAGTATGAGAAATGTTAAAATAAACATTATAAATACTGAATCGGTTCCACAACTCAAACTTGACCCTGATCAAATCAAGAGAGTTTTTATAAATCTCATAGACAATGCCATTGAGTCAATGGGAGGAAAAGGGGAAATAAACGTACAGATAGATTATTTAAGGGAACTTCAGACAGTTAAAATTGAAATTTCCGACAACGGCACGGGAATTCCTCCCAATATAAAGGAGAGGTTGTTTATGCCGTATTTTTCCACAAAAAAAAGAGGAACGGGACTGGGTTTGGCAATAGTGAATTCCATAATATCCGAACATCGCGGTTATATCCGGGTCAAAGACAACAAACCTCAGGGAACAATCTTTGTAATTGAGTTGCCTGTCAAAGCGGCTTAAAAGGAGAGAAATTGCATAAAGGACACATACTTGTAGTCGACGATGAAAAAAATATAGGTTCAACGCTTGAAGGTATACTCACCGATGAAGGATACAATGTATCCAAGGCGGTTGACGGTCCTCAGGCGATTGAAATGATTAAGGAAGTTCCTCCGGACATGGTCCTTCTCGATATCTGGATGCCGGGTATGGACGGCATAGAAGTACTCAAAAACATAAAGGAATTTCAAAAGGACCTTGAAGTCGTGATTATGTCCGGACACGGCACCATAGATACCGCGGTTCGCGCGCTCAAACTCGGCGCGTCTGATTTTATAGAAAAACCGCTGTCCCTCGATGTCCTTCTTTCGGCGATAAACCGCACCTTTGAGAGAAAGAGAATCAACAGCGAAAAGCTCGAAATGAAAAGGGAACTGGTCAAAAGATTCAAACTTGTTGGGAAAAGCGATGAAATCGAAGACGTGAGAAAGCAGATAAAGGCAGCATCGCTCAATGATTCCTGTATTTTGGTATATGGAGAAAGGGGAACAGGGAAGGAGTTTGTGGCAAGAATAATCCACGAAAACAGCGTGCGGCGTGAAAAACCCTTCGTAAAAATCAATTGTGCTTCAGTGTCCGATGAGATTGTGGAACAGGAAATATTTGGAATAAACAGGGAAAACGGCAATGGTGCGTCGAAACGGGGCAAGCTTGAACTTGCATCTGACGGCACTGTATTTCTCGACGGTATTGACAAACTCTCTCATAAAACTCAGGAAAAAATCCTGAATCTTTTGAAAACGAAAAGATTTTCCAGAATCAGGGGCAAGAAAGCGTTTTTCGTCAAATTCAGACTTCTCGCGGCAACGGAAAAAGATGTAAACGGAGATAATTTCGCAGATACACTTATCCCCGGATTGCTGGAGTTCTTTTCCTCTTCGATTTATCTTCCTCCGTTGAGAGACAGAAGGGAAGATATACCCGAACTTGTCAACTGCTTTATCAAGGAAATTAGCGAGGATTACGGCAGGGGAATGCGCGAGATAGACGATGAGGCTATGACAGAGCTTTTAATGTATAAATGGCCCAACAATGTGAAGGAATTGAAAAATATTCTTGAACGCCTTGCTATTTCCGTGCCTACGGGAAGCATATCGGATGCTGATGTTAAAACGATAATCAGGGGCAGAGATGACACGAGGACTTTCGATTATGACGGATACTCTCTGAAGGATGCAAAAAAGAAATGGGAAAAAGAATATGTCAAAACCATTCTCAAGAAAAATAAATGGGACCTGAATGCGTCGTCAAAAGAGATGGGTATAGGCAAGAAGACCCTCGAGAAGAAAATAAAATCTTTTGGCCTTTCAAAAAAGAAGAAAAAACACGGAGAACCGCGGTCCTTTCAGAAAACACTCAAAACGAGTGTTGTCCTTTGCGGACAGGGACTTCATTCGGGGCTCAAGACAGGACTCATACTTGTTCCGCAACCGCCCGACACGGGAATAGTTTTTGCAAATGTCTCAACAGGAGAGACAGTGAAAGCCAAATTGGAAAATGTGGAGTCTACCGAGCACGCCACATCCCTGAAGAAGGGAAAATCCAATGTAAAGACCATAGAGCATATAATGGCAGTGCTTCACATCTACGGAATTAACAATCTTCTCATTAAGATTACCGATGAAGTACCAATTATGGACGGTTCGGCACAGGATTTCTGCGAGCTGATTGAAGACGGAGGCGTCGTAGAGCAGGAAAACATTGTTGAAGAGATAGTCATAGACAGAGAAATAATTCACGGAAGTGAGGACAAAGGAACTAAATATATCAAGATAGAGCCCTTTGACGGCTTCTCGGTAAAATACATAATGGATTATCCGGCGCCAATCGGGAAGCAGGTCGCGGAATTTGTAAGCAACAGCCCGGAAAGTTTCAAAAAGGAAATCGCTCCCGCAAGGACGTTCGGTTTTCTGAAAGATGTGGAATATCTTGAGAAGAAGGGGCTTATAAGCGGCGGACGCCTCAACAATGTGGTGCTTCTCGACAATGAAAAAGTCATCAATACGGAGCTTAGATTCAAGGACGAGTTTGCAAGGCACAAGATACTTGACATACTGGGCGACTTCTTCATTCTCGGAAGGCCTATCAGAGGGAAAATCACGGCAAACCTTTCCGGTCATTCCGAAAATGTGGCAATCCTGAAAAAAATCCAGTCAATCTACACATAGTGTATATGGAAGCACAAAGGTGTCATCTAACCCTTGCGAGTCATTATCCGGCACCTCTCACGCGTCATTATCCTGCACCTCTTGTGAGTCATTGCCCGGTACCTCTCACGCGTCATTATCCGGCTTGACCGGATAATCCAGCAAGCATTAAAAAATAACCACAAAGAAACCTGATAAACTTATCAACAATATTTTGTAGCGTGCGGACTTCTGTGTCTGCCCCCGGGTATTATATTTTATTGAAAAAACCTCTTTGGACAGATTGCGATGATATGTTATGTACATCCATACCGTAAATTATATTTCATCAAACAAAGATTAATCAGAGGCAATAAGCAATGAATGATAAAAAACTTGATTACGCGTCTTCCGGTGTGAGCATAGATGACGGAAATATATTTGTAGATAAGATAAAGCCTCTTGCCCGTTCCACTTTTACGGAAGGGGTGGTGTCGGATTTGGGAGGTTTCGGCGGTTTCTTCAAGTTTCCCGAAGGGCTGAAGAAACCCCTGCTCGTATCATCGACTGATGGAGTGGGCACGAAGCTTAAAGTGGCATTCGACGCGGGAAGGCACGAAACAATAGGGATAGATCTGGTGGCAATGTGCGCCAACGACATAATAGTATGTGGCGCGACACCTCTCTTCTTTCTCGATTACTTTGCCACCGGGAAACTTTCCGTTGAGCAGGGAGTGGAAGTGGTAAAGGGTGTTGCCGAAGGATGCAGACAGGCGGAAATGGCGCTCATAGGAGGTGAAACCGCCGAGATGCCTGGTTTCTACAGGGAAGGCGAATACGATATGGCAGGTTTTGCCGTAGGTGTTGTGGAAGAGTCAAAAGTGCTCCCGTCCAAAAATATCAATGCCGGTGATGCCATAATCGGACTTGCCTCGACGGGACTTCACAGCAACGGATATTCCCTCGCGCGAAATCTCTTTTTCAAAGAACTTGCTTTTTCACCCGGTGACCCTTTTCCGGGCATAGATAACCAAAGTGTCGCCGATGTGCTTTTAAGACCTACACGCATCTATGTTAAATGCGTAAAAGGTCTTCTTCACTCATATCAGGTTAAGGGCATTGCCCACATTACAGGCGGAGGGTTGTTGGAAAATCTTCCGAGAGTTCTTCCGAAATCCGTTTCCTCGGAGATTTATTCCGATTCCTGGGAGATGACAGATGTTTTTCGCTTCATAATGTCAAAGAATCTCATCGAGAGAGATGAACTTTTCAGGACTTTCAATATGGGAATCGGTCTTGTAATTATTGCAGAGGAGAAGGACTGCGATAATATTCTCACACATTGCCTTTCTTCGGGGCAAAAAGGATGGAAGATAGGGAAAATCATAAAAGGCGAAGGAAAGGTGGTTATCAAATAACCTGATATGGCGGGAGATTGAAATTGGCAAAAGAAAAGAATATCGGAGTCCTCGTTTCGGGCAGAGGAAGCAATCTTCAGGCATTGATTGACGCAGTGGAAAGCAAGAAAATCAACGGACGTATATCTGTCGTAATCAGCAATAAAAAAGATGCATTTGCCCTTGAAAGAGCAGGGAAACACGGTATTAAAACCGCTGTTATTGACCACAAACAATATTCAGGCAGAGAGGAATTCGAAAAAGAGATAGTTAAATGCTTAGATGACAATGAAGTTGACCTTGTATGCCTTGCCGGTTTTATGCGTGTGCTCACTTCCTTTTTCGTGTCAAAATACCCGAACAGAATAATAAATATTCATCCGGCGCTTCTTCCCTCCTTCCCCGGAGTGGACGCGCAGAAGCAAGCCATAGACTATGGAGTTAAAGTGAGCGGATGCACTGTGCATTTTGTTGACGAAGGCACCGATACGGGTCCTATTATTTTGCAGAAGATTGTAAGAGTTCTCGATACCGACAACGAGCATACCCTTGCGGAGAAGATTCTCGAAGAAGAGCACAAGGCGTATGCTGAGGCAGTAGCACTTTTTTGCGACGACAGAATAGAAATTCAGGGAAGAAGAATCTTTATTAAGTGAGTTGGAATATTTTTCATAAAAGCAGGGAGGGTAATATGTATTTCTTCCTTAACAAATCTTTTATCAGACTTTCGACCGTACTCCTGTTAATCATCTTCGCTTCGGCAAATTCTCCGTCTTATGTTTTTTCGCAGGAGGCGCAAGATGTTCCCTCTGATGTGATTGCAGAAATAGACGGAAGGAAAATTACCATTGACGATATAAACAAGCTCATCAAACTTCTTCCCGAAGATTTACAGCCAAGATATTCGAATATGAAACTTAAAAAGGCTTTCATAAACGACTATCTCGACACGGAGGTTCTTTATACTGAAGGAGTGAAGAAAAATATAGAAAAGGACCCGGAATTCATTCTGCGCGTGGAAAGTATCAGGCGCGCGCTTGCGAGGGATATCTATATTAAAAATTATGTTGTGAAAGATATGCAGGTTTCAGAAAAGGATATATCTGAATATTACAAGGAGCACAAAGAAGAATTTAAAAACGATGATTACGCGATTGTTTCACATATTCTTCTAAACTCAAATGATGAGGCAGAGAGAATAAAGAAGCTTATCTCCGAAGATAAAATACCCTTTCCGAAGGCGGCAAAAGAATATTCCATCGATAAAATTACTTCGTCAAAAGGTGGGAAAATAGGGCTGATTTACAAAAACAGGGCAATTCCCGGATACGCGGGCAGTGAGGCAATGGTAAATAAGCTTTTTTCAATGAACGAGAAACAAATTGCCGGACCTTTCAAAAGCGATGTCGGTTTTCACATTGTTAAAGTATGGAATATCAAAAGGGGAAAATATCTGACTCTTGATGAAGTAAGAGGGAAAATAGGAGTTCTGCTCAATCAGGAAAAAACCATAACCGTCATAAAGAAGGATATAGAAAGACTGAAGAAGAAATATAATGTAAAGGTGTACAAAGATAATTTTAAATAGTTCGCAATATATGCGCATTTAACTATGGGGAATTTTCTATGAAATCTGAAAATATGCCTTATCTTCAGGCGACACTTGGGCAAAAGCCAGACAGGATGCCTATCGTCATAGAAATTCAAAGCGTAACCTCGCCTTCAAACCAAAAACTTCGCGAAAAATACAGTTTCTCTGAAATAATGGGGAGTCCGGAATTAAGTTCTCAATGTACCGTCAATCCTGTCACCGAAGTCGGTTATGATGCCGCGATTCACGTTTCCGACCTTCTCGTGCCCTTTAGAAAAATGGGATTCGATGTTACTCTTTCGGAAAACGGCGGACCTTCCGTGTCAAATCCCGTGCGATGTAAGTCCGATGTGGAAAAACTGTCTGTGCCTGACCCTTCCGACGCGATGAAGGTATGGCTCGAAGCGATGAGAATTTCAAAGAAAGAACTTTGCAACAGGGCGCCTCTCATCGGTTGGGTTGGCGGTCCTATGTCAACGGGGGCATTTCTTATTGAAGGACAGGCGCCTTCAGGCACGAAGGCTTATCACAATTTTAAAACAATGATGCACGGGGAATCAAAACTTTTCCATTCCTTTATGGAAAAACTTACCGCATTTTGTCTCGAATCTGTTTCGGCGCAAGTAAACGCGGGAGCCGATGTGATTATGATTCTCGACCTCGGCGCTCCCGCGGTACTCTCCCCCGAAGATTACCGTGAATTCTGCTTTCCCTATGTAAAGAGACTCGCGGAAAGAGTGAAGTCCCATGGAGTCCCTTTGCTTTTTGCCTGCGACGGTTCAAGTTTTCTAAAATCTCCTGTCGAAGAATTATCGCCCGATATTGTCGCCTTCAGTTGGACACTCGACATTGCTGATGTAATAAAGAGATTCGACTGCAAACAGGTGGTACAGGGAAATCTCGAACCCTATTGCCTCTTCGAAAGCAGAGAGGATATTGAAAAAAGGGTAAAGGAGATTGTGAAAAAAGGGAAGTCTGCACCGGCGCACATTTTCAGTTTAGGCGGATGGATTGTCAGAAACACTCCCTTTGAAACTGTGAAATATCTTGTTGACCTTGTCCATTCTCTGTAAATTATCGAAAAACACAATTACTCTTTAAGCAGTCTTTCCCTGAGCAGAGTATATCTCTCCTGCACCTTGTTATTCTTTATCGCCATCCATATCGCTTTCTTTGTTCCCGTCAGAATTACGAGATTTCTGCCTCTCGTTATGCCCGTATATAGGAGATTCTTCTGCAGGAGAAAATAGTGCTGGGTTAGAATGGGAATTATCACGGCGTTGTATTCCGAGCCCTGTGATTTGTGGATGGATATGGCGTATGAAAGCGTAAGCTCATCGAGCTCGCTGAATTCATAATTGATATATCGGTCGTCAAAATTGACCACCAGCGACTGCTCTTCGAAATCTATCGTTTCTATTATTCCTATGTCCCCGTTAAACACTTCCTTCTCGTAATTATTCCTCGTCTGCATCACTTTGTCTTTTCTTCTGAAGATTTTGTTTCCCCGATTGATTTCCTTTTTCCGGGGGTTGAGAATATTCTGAAGGACAGTGTTAAGATTCAGCGCGCCTACGGTGCCCTTGTGCATAGGAGTCAGCACCTGTATATCCGTAAAAGGATTGTAACCGAATTTATCGGGGATTTTTTTGCAATAAAGCTCCTTGATTATCTCAAGCACTGTTTCCTGATTTTCCTCTTCGAAAAAATAAAAGTCACCCTTGTGAGATTTGTCAAATTTCGGCACCGATGGAAAATTGCCGTTGTTTACCTTGTGAGCATTTATGACAATATTGCTGTTTGCCTCCTGCCTGAATATCTTTTCAAGTTTTACGCAGGCGATGGTTTTAGATTCGATAAGGTCGCGCAGAAGATTTCCCGGTCCCACTGAAGGAAGCTGATTGATATCTCCCACCATCAACAGACGGCAGTTTTGAGGAACGGCATCGAGAAAATTGTAAAACAGAGGAATGTCTATCATAGACGATTCGTCAAGTATGATAATATCCGCTTTGAGAGGGGATTCCGCATTTCTTTGAAACCCTCCCATATTGGGATTGTATTCGAGAAGGCGATGAATTGTCTTTGCCTCTATTCCGGTAACCTCCGAAAGTCTTTTCGATGCCCGTCCCGTGGGTGCGGCAAGTTGTATTTTTAGACTGCTTTTTCTGCATAGCATCGTGACAAATCGCAGTATGGTTGTTTTTCCGGTGCCGGGTCCTCCCGTTATGATTGCAACCCTGTTGGAGAAGATGCACTTGATTGCATCCTTCTGCTCAGGCGCCAGATGTATGCTTTCGGAATGTTCCATATCGGATATTTCATTTTCGATGGATGCCTCTGATATGAAACTCTCCGTTTTACTTATTGTGTTTTTCAGCATCCTGCCTATCTCCACTTCCGCTTCATAAAGGGAGTAGAGGTATATTAGCGGTTCTTTATCACCTCCGTATGCCTCTTTTACGAAGGTCCCTTCGCCTACAAGAGCGTTGAGGGAGTCCTTTACTATATCCGGTTTTCCTATATCGAGAAGTTCGATACAGTCCTGAATGAGTCCGTCTTCGGGATAGCAGGTATGCCCGTCTTCAAGCACATTGCCCAGTTGATAAATAAGCGCCGCTTTTATTCTTTCCGGGGATTCCGGGTCAAATCCGCCTGTTACGGCTATTTTGTCAGCGGTTTTAAATCCTATCCCCGTAATGTCATAGGCCATTCGGTAAGGATTGTTTTTTAGAATATTGATACAGTCGTTTCCGTATCTTTTGTATATTTTCGAGGCGTAAGCGGGGCTTATTCCGTATGACTGAAGGAATATCATCACGTCTCTTATCTGCTTTTGCTCTTGCCACGCTTTGTTTATCACGGCAAACTTCTTTTCCCCGATTCCTTCAACCTGCTTCAACTCTTCAGGGGAGTTGTCGAGCACTGTTATGACATTTTCCCCGAAGGCGTCTATGAGACGCTTTGCCAACACGGGGCCTATTCCTTTGATTATGCCCGACGCGAGGTATCTTTCGATTCCGCTTCGGGTTTTCGGGAAAATCCATTTATAGGATGCCACCTTAAACTGCTCACCGAATTTCTTATGGGATGTCCATTCACCTTCCACCCTGAGCGCTTCACCGGGATTTACTCCCGTCATATTCCCCACAGCGGTAATTCCCGTGTCATTTTCAATGAGCAGGCGAAGCACCGTATATCCGTTTTCTTCGTTATTGAAGACAATTCTGTCCACGACTCCCTGTATTACAGCCATTTTTCACACTCCTGTTTTACATAACTTTATTTTATAAGGTGTTCTCCTGTCAATGTTTTGTATTTACAGGAAAGGTTTTAAATGCTTGTCACTTTTTTAAAAAAGTATTATCCTCACAGAAAATATATTCAAAGATAACGATGAATTTACAGGAGGATTGATGATGAAGTATTTTGTGCGTTTAGTTCTGGCAGTTGCTCTTTCCCTTCCGCTTATCTTTTCCTTAAACGCCTGTACCGGTAATGAGGGAAATGAATCGATGCAGTCTCCCGAATCGGGTGCGACAAAAAGCGCCGCAATTCCTGCAGACGCAATTTCCGGCGAGGTAAAGGAAACTTTTAACAGCGGCGGTTACACTTATATCAATGTGGACAGCAAAGGCGAATCGGTCTGGGTTGCTGTGCCTGAAATAAATGTAAAAGTTGGCGACACAGTTAATCTTCTGAACGGCACGGTTATGGAGAATTTCAAAAGCAACACATTAAAAAGAACATTTGACAAGATAATATTTTCGCTCGGTCCTGTGGGAGAGGGCGAAATGCTCTCGCAGGGAGAAGTAAAAGAGACGGAAACTTTGCCTGTCGGGCCGATTAAGGTTGAAAAAGCGACTGGAAAAAATGCCTACACCGTTGCCGAAGTTTATGAAAAGCGCAAAGAGCTTGACAGTAAGACGGTAAAGGTTAAGGGAAAAGCTGTTAAAGTGCTTCGCGAGATAATGGGCAAAAACTGGGTTCATCTTCAGGATGGCACAGGCGATTCCGCGAAAGGGACACACGACCTCGTTGTAACCACAAAAAACGTTCCTCAGACAGGAGATGTGGTCGTTGCGGAAGGTGCTGTTGCAAGTGACAAGGATTTTGGCTCAGGATATGAATACAACGTTATCTTAGAAGACGCAAATATAGAGAAAAAGTAAGTATTATACTTATAAAACAGCTGATTAATGATTAGTATGTAATGTAAAACATTATCAATGTCTATGTCTGAAAAGAAAAAGGAAGAAGTTGAAAAACTGATTCTTGATTTTCTGAAAGAGCACGGGGAGAATTATTTCACCTGTGCTCTTTCTACTTGTAAAGACAACAAACCCCGCAACACTCCCGTCGATGCAAGAAACGACGGACTTAATATGTATTTCGTCGCTGACCCCGGAGGCAAAGTTGAAAACATCAGGATAAATCCCAATGTATGCCTTGCCGTTTTCATTCCCGTAGGCAAGCAGTATATGAAAAACGCCAGAGGTCTTCAGATGTGGGGTAGGGCGGAAATCATAACCCTCCGGGACAATCCCGAAGAGTTTGAAAAGGGGTATAAAATAATCCGTCTCGATGAGATAAGTATGGTGTCGAGCGGAAGACCTTTCCCCGAAGAGGCAAAATCAAGAATCACGATGATTAAAATCGTTCCCCGGAGAATATCCTTTTTCCGCTCAACGGGAGGAAAACCGGAAAAATATATCTGGAATAGTGAGTAAAAGTGGTCAGTAGATTTTCAGTGGTAGTATCTGTCATTTTCATTGTCGTCATCATCGCCAGAGAGGACCGTGAGTTTTCTTCTAATCCACCAGTATTTCAGGCGAAGATAGGTGTCCTTGAATATGCCTTTGCCTCCTCCTTTGCCGCCTCGTTTGAGATAAAAGAATCCGAAAACCATTCCGCCGAGATGGGCAAGATGAGCAATACCGCTGTTTGTGGCTGACATTGCGGAGAAGAATTCAAGTGCCCCGATAAAAATGAGAAAATGCTTCATTTTCATAGGAAAGAGAAAATAAATAAGGATTTTTCTTTCGGGGAAGTAGAGCCCGTATGCAAGAAGTATTCCGTAGACAGCGCCTGACGCGCCTATAATCGGAATCTGCGATGACGGAGTAAAAATCGTAGATGATATACCTGCCCACACAGCGCAAAGTAAATAATATCTCAGGAAGAACTCCTGTCCCCATCTTCTTTCAAGCTCGCATCCAAACATCCACAGGGCAAACATATTGAAGAGAATGTGAAAGAATCCTCCGTGCAGAAACTGATATGTGAATAACTGCCACGCGTAGAGTTCGCTTATGACAAGTCTCGGAACAAGCCCGAAGAGAAGTACTATCTGGCTTGAAGTAATCTGCTGAAAAATAAAGACTCCGGCATTTATGTAAATCAGCTTTTTTACCGTCGGAGTTATTGAAGGGCCGAAACTGTATGTGGGAGGTCCCTGTCTGTAATAGTTGTCGTTCATATCTTATATATCTTTTTTAAGCCGAAGTGGACGGTGTTGCCGAAGAGACCCCTTCGAGCATATCGATGATTGTCTTTATTCGTTCTTTTGTGGGAAGCTCATAAGGGCATTTTTCTTCACACTGCCCGCATTCCGAACATTGCTTCAGTGAAGGAAGCAGGCGTTGTCCCAGTTGAAGGGTGTAGGAAATGTCATCATCCATCTCTTTGCCATAACATTTCTGATAGACCATATGAACGAAAGGAATCATTATATTCTGAGGGCAGGGCTGGCAGTAGGCGCATCTTCTGCAAAAATCTTTGCCGAGCACTTCAACTGATTTTTCCAGTTTTTCCGTTTCTTCGGCTGAAAGTTCCTTTCCTTCACTGATTGTCCTGAAATTCTCCACAAGTTCGCTCATCTTTGCCATTCCAACGACAATTACGTCTACCGGTTGTGATGCGAAGAAGCGCAAAGACAAATCGGCTTTCTCTATCATACCACCGGCAAGCGGTTTCATAACGGTAGAGGCGATATTCTTTTCCTGAATCGCGGGAATGAGCTTTTCAAGTGGTTCCTGCTCGATGATATTAAAGGGGAAGAATATCATATCGAAAACGCCTTTCTTTGCCGCTTCCCACATTACAAGATGGTTGTGCCCGGTTATGAGCAGGTGTTTCACCTTGCCTTCATCCTGCGCCTTTTTCAGCAGTTCGAAATGTTTTTCCATTATAATTTCGAGCTCTTCAGGTTTATTTACGCTGTGAAATCCGTAAAAATCAAAATAATCGACTTTCAGGGTTTTTAAACTTGTTTCAAGGTCTTCAATGAATTTGTCAGGACCCATCTTCCACGAGAATGCCCTGCTTGTAAGAATTACTTCGTCCCTTCGTTTTGGGATTACGCGCGAAAGCTTTTCTTCGCTGTCCTGATATGCACGGGCAGTATCTATGTAGTTAATGCCCATATCAATTGCGGCATTTACCAGTTTTTCCGATTCCCCGACGCTTAATCGAGGCAGGTGCATCGCGCCGAAACCGAGCTTTGTGGCCTGGAGTCCCGTATTTCCAAGAGTGATTTTTTTCATTATTATTCTCCCGCAGTATTTATAATTTCTTTTTAATAAACAATATCAGGGAAAATATCCAGAATAAAGAATAATAACCCCAATACAGGTGGTGGGCAGTGCTAATAATTGAATAAACAGAGATGAGTCAGTATGCCACAGCGAATTGGAAATAGAGAGGAGGAATAGAAATCTAAATCAGTCCTGTTTCCTCATCAAGTCCGCAGAGGATATTCATATTTTGCACTGCCTGCCCTGACGCGCCCTTGAAGAGATTGTCGATTGCGGAGATTACAATTATTTTATCTGTATGTCTGTCAATTGCCGTCCCGATTTCGCAAAAATTTGTACCTTCCACATTTTTAGTGGAAGGAAACTTTCCCGCGTCACAGACCTTCACGAATGCGTCGTTCACATAAAACTCCCTGTAGATTTCAGTGAGTTGTTTTTGTGAAACCCTGTTTTTTATATTGAGGAAAACAGTGGTGAGTATTCCTCTGTCAATTGGCGCAAGATGGGGGATAAAGGTAACATTGACCTTCGACTCCTTTACATCGGAAAGCACCTGCTCGATTTCCGGAGTATGCCTGTGTTCGGCAACCTTGTAGGGGAAAAGATTCCTGTAACTGTCCATAAAAAGGTTTATTCCCGGTTTCGGGTTCCTTCCCGCGCCTGACACGCCTGAAGACGACGCGACGCATATCCCGACACTGTCAGCAACATTGACCTTCAAAAGTGGCGCGCAGGCAAGGATTATACTTGTGGGATAGCAACCGGGGTTTGCGACGACGGATGTTTTCCTGATTTTGTCCCTGTATAATTCCGGAAGTCCGTAAACTGCCTTTTTGAGAAGCGTCTTATCTTTGTGGGCAAATCCGTACCATTTTTTATGTGTGTTGGTGTTTTGAATCCTGAAGTCCGCGCTCAAATCAATTACCTTTAGTCCCTTCTTTACGAGTTTTCCTGCCACAGTGTGCGCGTAACCGTTGTCCTTTGCCATAAAGACGACATCGCATTTTTTTGTGATTTCGTTCACATCGAGCTTTTTCATTTTTAAGCGGGTCAATCCCGAAAGGGCAGGGTGCACATCTGACGCTTTTTTACCGCTTAAATGCTCTGATTCGAGAAACGCGATTTCCGTCAGAGGATGCTTCAGAAGTATCTTTATGAGGACTTCCGATGTGAGACTCGATGCTCCTAAAATTGCCGTCTTTATCATTTTTCCTTACACGCCTCTTTAAAATTAATTGTATTTTTCCTCTGGAATATTATTGATAATATTTTCCGCGTCAAGAAGAATAATAAAAATATGTTTTTAAATAAAAAAAGAATGACTCTTTTAGCAATATTCAGTGAAAAGAAATGATGTGTATATTTTACATATTGTCAAAATTTTTTATACAAAGTCACAATAATGATAAGATATTAATCAAAAAATAAGGAGCGAATAATGGCGGAAAACTCAGAGTATGAGTTTATAGATGCATCAACTGACGAGAAGAGAATTGAGTTGTTCGGCAATCTAATGCCTTCTCTTATTCTACTGAAGAGAAAACCGCGAATACTTCTTTCGAGACCATTCAGAAAACTTTACACACCGCGGGAAAGCATTGATGAATATATAAAGTCAAACGTGAGCGACATAGGGAAAACCGATGACACATATGTCTTTCTTCATAAATGGAATTCAATGGATTTTGATCCGCTTGTTTTCGAAGAGACAAAAATGTTTATTTACCGCCTCAATAAAATGCTTCAAAAAAATGGAATCAAAGGGAATGCGCTTTATCCTTTGTCTCCGCGCGTTAACCTTCCTAAATTGGCCGAAAAAGCCGGTCTGGGTACGCTAAGTCCTTTCGGTCTGCTTGTCCATCCCGAATTCGGACCAAGAGTTTTTATAACGGCATTGAAAGGAGTAGGTGAGTTGTCTCTTTCTTTAGAAGAAAAAACAGAAGGTTGTACATTGTGCAATAAATGTGTTGATGTTTGTCCGCAAAACCCGCAGGAAACAAATAAAGTCAATTTGGGACTTTGTCGCGCCTGCTCTAAATGCATAAGCGAATGTCCCGTTGGAAAATAATATTTGAGTAATGATTGAGAGTTGTTCTATCTAACTTCTTTTAGTTGGCGATTCTTTTTTTCCACGCGTCTTCTTCCTGCTATCTTTCTTCTTAGAGACGAGACCCCGTGACTTCTTTTTTCCCCTTACTTCTTCCGATATTCGTGAAATATTCATCTTTTTCCCGGCAACCCACACGCGTTTTAAATGCTTGAGAAGATTGTCGGGCATTCCTTCGGGAAGGGAGACAATGCTGTAATCATCACGGATTTCTATCCTTCCTATGAATTCAGAATCCATCTGCGCTTCGTTTGCAATGGCGCCGACGATGTTTCCCGGTTTTACATTGTCTTTTTGTCCCACTTCAATACGAAATTGTTCCATTCCCGGTTTTGCTCTTTTGACCGGTGTTTTTTTACCGGAAGGCGCTTTGCCTCTGCGCTCTCTCTTTACAGGAACGCTTTTTGCCGGTTTGGGAATATCTTTCAAAAGAAGCGACTCATCACCCTGCGCCATTTTTGCAAGCGCCGCGGCAATTTCTATTGCGGGCACATTGTACTCCTGTCTGTATTGGTCAACTATTTCATAAAACAGCTTGTTATTTTCCATTGCAAGCGTGTCCGTTATCCGTTGTTTGAAACGCGCTATTCTCCTGTCGTTTATGTCAGCGGTAGAGGGCATATTCATCATCTTTATCTTCTTCCTTGTCGCTTTTTCGATTGAAGAAAGCAGTCTTCTCTCCCTCGGTGCCACAAAAAGTATTGCCTCTCCTTTTTTACCCATTCTGCCCGTGCGACCTACGCGATGGATATAGGATTCCGTGTCATAGGGGATGTCGTAATTTATCACATGGCTTATTCTGTCAACATCGAGTCCGCGTGCAGCGACATCGGTGGCAACCAGAATATCTATCTTTCCCGACTTTAACATATCAATTGTTTTTTCCCGCTGGTGCTGTGGTATATCGCCGTTTAGCGCGGCAGACGCGTATCCTCTCGCTTCAAGGCGGTTTGACACTTCCGCCGTGGAAAGTTTTGTCCTGACGAATACGAGCATCCCGTCAATGTCTTCCGATTCAAGTATTCTCGTAAGCGAGTCGAGTTTGTGTGAACCGCTAACCATCCAGAATCGCTGATTGATATTGTCAGCGGTTTTGGTTTCCGATTTGATGGTTATTTCCTGCGGATTTTTCAGGTATTTTTTTGCTATTTTTCGAATAACTGCGGGCACGGTAGCCGAAAAGAGTGCTGTCTGTCTTTCAGGTGGCGTTTTCCCAATAATCCATTCAATATCCTCTATGAATCCCATATTGAGCATTTCATCTGCTTCATCGAGCACAAGGGATGATATATTGTCAAGTATGAGAGTTTTGCGTTTTATATGATCGGTTACTCTTCCCGGTGTGCCGACTACAACATGCACGCCTCTTCCAAGTTGCCGAAGTTGTCCTCCGTATCCCTGACCGCCGTAAATCGGCACTATCTGAAATCCCTTGATATGGGAAGCATATTGCTGGAATGCTTCCGAAACCTGAATAGCAAGTTCGCGGGTGGGAGTAAGCACAAGTATCTGGGGAGCTTTCTTTTTGATATCTATGCGGGACAACAGAGGTAGGGCAAATGCCGCGGTCTTTCCCGTACCTGTCTGTGCCTGCCCGATAATGTCCCTGCCCTCGAGAAGGGGGGGTATCGTCGCTGACTGAATCGGCGTAGGTGTTTCGTAACCTACATCGTTTAATGCCTTGTAAAGGGGCTTAATAAGGTCAAGCTCATCGAAGTTCCTGAATGAAGATTTGTCAGATGCCAAGGGAAAGTCCTTTATGAGTAAGATATTGTGATATTAAAAAGATTTAGTTGTTGATTGTTCACCTCGTTTATATACCCTTTTGCTGAATATATAAAGCATATAATACATAGGTCTGTATTATATCCTACATCTCCTGATATGCACAACACCAAAGCGTCAAATCCAGGAGATAAATAGCCATAATATCAATTACTTATATCATTATGCACAAACTCTCATATGTGGCACGTATTTTGCAATAGTATAACTGAGAAAATACGGAACCTAAAGAAAAACAGGATGTCTATATGAGAAAAACTAAAAAGATGAGGTTTTGAAATTATGAGACGGTTATTACCTTTAATATTTATTTTTTCGTTTTTGATTGCGGGAATACCTTTTAGTGCTTTACCGGAGGAGACGGTTAATTCGGAAGTCCTGAACATTGACTCGCTCATAAAAGAGGCACTCGACAAGAATCCTGAAATAAAGGCATTTGAAAACCGCTGGAATGCCTTTAAGGAGATACCCTCACAGGCAGGAAGTCTCGACGACCCGAAACTGACTCTCGGTATCTCAGCGCTTCCCGTTGATACCTTCCGCTTCGGTGACTGGGATATGACGCAGAAACAGATATCACTTTCACAGAAATTTCCCTATCCGGGGAAACTCAAACTTCGCTCCGAAATTGCGGAGCATCAGGCGGATGCGACTGGCTTTGAATATGAAGACAAAAAAATTCAGATATTGAGCGCTGTTAAAGATGCTTATTACCAAATATTCTTCATTGACCGCTCAATCGAGATAACTGAGAAGAATAAAACGCTTCTTGAACAATTAGTGGAAATTGCAGAAGTAAAATACTCTGTGGGCAGGGGACTTCAGCAGGATGTTTTGCTCGCGCAAGTGGAACTTTCAAAAATCATTGAAGATCTTATTACACTCAAGCAGAAGAGACAAACCGCAGAAAGTCGCTTAAACACACTTCTTTACAGAGACCCGCGCTCCCATCTCGGTAAAACTGTTGATGTGGAAAAAACCGGGTTCAACCATACTCTCGAGGAATTGATGTCAAGGGCAGTTGAAAAAAGACCCCTGCTGGAATCTTTAAAAGCACTGATTGAGAGCGCTGAAGCATCATACAAGCTTTCAAAAAAAGAATATTATCCTGACTTTAATGTGGGACTATCCTACGGGCAGAGGGAAGGGGGAAGAAACAAAAAGGGCGTCAACATAGACCGCCCTGATTTTGTGTCGGGATTTGTTACCGTTAATATTCCTCTCTATTTCAGGACGAAACAGGACAAAAGAGTTGCGCAGACTATTGCGGAAAAAAGTCTTTCAGAGGAAAGATTTAACTCGGTGAAAAATGAAATTTATTATCAATTAAAAGACCTTATGGCAGATGAAGAAAAAGGAAAGGGTTTAATCAATCTTTATAAAACAGGAATACTGCCTCAGGCAAAACAGTCTCTTGATTCGTCAATATCAGGTTATCAGGTTGACAAGGTGGATTTTCTTACAATGCTTCAAAACTGGGTCACATTATTTAAATATGAAAATGAATATTACAAGGTACTCAGCGATTATGAAAAAACACTGGCGAGGCTTGAAAATGTTGTCGGTGAAAGATTGTTTTAAAAATGAATATAAAAACGAGAGGTTATTGAAATGAACAAAAATGAAAGAGGAAGCAGTGTCCTGATAGTAATAACGGTGCTTATCATAGCGGGCTTACTTGCTGTTGGTTTCATCTACAGAGAGAAACTGTTTGGAGATAATGTCAATAAAGGCGCTGTAGAAGTAATCACAAAAAATAGCGATGATAAAAGCACGATGGCTGAGGAAAGAGATGGAAGCGAAAATGGTGAGAAAAAAATACTTTACTGGCAGGCGCCTATGGACCCTACTTTCATATCAGAGAAACCGGGAAAATCACCAATGGGAATGGACCTTATCCCTGTTTATGAAGGTGACGAGACGACAGAAGGAGGGATAAAGATTGATCCTGTAACGGTCCAGAACATAGGTGTTAAAACTGAATTAGCAAAGAAAATTCATCTTAAAAAGGAAATCCGCACAATTGGCAGGGTTGATTATGATGAAAGAAAAATTACTGATGTTACGACTAAGATTGAAGGTTGGATTGAAAAGCTAAATGTCAATTTTACGGGTCAGGAGGTTAGAGAAGGACAATCGCTCATCGAAATATACAGTCCCGAACTTGTCTCAACTCAGGAAGAATATCTTTTAGCTTTAAAATATAAAGGAACACTTCAGGAAAGTTCTTCACCTGAAATTCTTAAAGGTTCTGAGTCTCTGCTTGAGTCAACAAGAAGACGCCTCCGGTTGTGGGATATCAGCGAAGCACAGATAAAAAAACTCGCGGAGACGGGACAGGTGCAAAAAAGGATGGTTATAAATTCGCTTTCCCGCGGGGTAGTAATAGATAAAATGGCAGTTGAGGGAATGTATGTAAAAAACGGAATGCCTCTATACCGCCTTGCTGATATTTCAACTATCTGGGTTTATACAGATATTTATGAATATGAACTTCCGTGGATTAAGCTTGGGCAAAAAGCCGTGATGACGCTAAGCTATATTCCCGGAAAGAAGTTCACAGGGAAAGTTACCTACATCTATCCCTATCTCGAGGAGAAAACCAGAACAGTAAAAGTGCGCCTTGAATTTTCAAATCCGCGATGGGAATTAAAACCCGGAATGTATGCTGATGTAGTAATTGAATCCGACCTCGGACGTGAGGCAGTGGCGGTTCCGTCATATGCGGTTATAAGGTCGGGAAAAAGAAATATCGTGGTGCTGAACAAAGGCAACGGATTGTTTGACCCGAGAGAAGTAACAGTAGGTGTTGAAGTGGCGGATAATTTCATTGAAATTATTGACGGCGTTAAAGAAGGTGATGAGATTGTCACGTCTTCGCACTTCCTCATTGATTCGGAAAGCAATCTCAATGAAGCTATTCAGAAGATGCTTGAAATCAAAAAAGGCAAATCCGGTAAAATGGAAGAGAAAGATATGAATATGAATGATATGCAGATGGATGATGAAGATATGGATATGAGTGGAATGAGCATGGAATAAACGGGTATTTAACTTGCGAGGCAAACAATGTTAGAAAAAATTATAGAGGCGTCTATTAAAAATAAACTGCTCATTATCCTCGGTACACTCTTTCTTATAGGGTGGGGCATCTTTGCGATGGTCAATACACCTCTCGATGCCATTCCCGATTTAAGCGATGTGCAGGTTATAATCTTTACCGAATACCCGGGGCAGGCGCCTCAGGTAGTGGAAGATCAGGTTACCTATCCGTTAACGACCACAATGCTTTCGGTGCCTTTTGCAAAGACAGTGAGGGGGTATTCATTCTTCGGTTTTTCATTCGTCTATATCATATTTGAAGACGGCACTGATATGTATTGGGCAAGAAGCAGGGTGCTTGAATATCTCAGTTTCGTGTCGTCAAAACTTCCGCCGTCTGTCACACCAACTTTAGGTCCTGACGCAACAGGGGTGGGGTGGGCATTCGAATACACGGTGGAAGGCGACGGTTATGACCTCAGCGAACTGAGAAGCATACAGGACTGGTATATAAGATATGAGCTTACCAGTGTGTCGGGAGTATCGGAAATCGCCAGCATCGGCGGGTTTGTAAAGCAGTATCAGATCACCGTTGACCCTAATAAGCTTGTTGCGTACAACATCCCTCTCAACAAGATAAAAATGGCAATTCAGCGAAGCAATAATGATGTGGGCGGTAAAGTTATCGAAATGGCTGAAACGGAATTTATGGTTCGCGGATTGGGCTACATAAAGAATGTTGAAGATGTAAAAAATATTCCCGTAGGTGTTGATAAATACGGGACACCGGTTTTAATCAGAGATATTGCCGAGGTGAATCTCGGTCCCGAACTTAGGCGGGGCATTGCCGAGAAAAACGGGGAAGGGGAGGTCGTCGGCGGAATCGTTATTATGAGATACGGCGAGAACGCTCTTGCCGTAATCGAAAGGGTGAAGAAGAAACTTGAAGAGATAAAGGTCGGACTTCCTCCGGGAGTCGAAATTAAGACCGCTTATGACAGGTCTGCTCTCATAGAACGCGCCATAGATTTTCTCAAGGAAAAACTCATAGAGGAAAGTTTGATTGTCGCCCTTGTCTGCATCGTTTTTCTACTTCATTTGCGAAGTGCCTTTGTAGCCATATTTACCCTGCCTGTAGGCATATTGATTGCCTTTATCGTAATGTATAATCAGGGAATCAACGCGAATATAATGTCACTGGGAGGAGTCGCGATAGCAATCGGCGCAATGGTCGATGCCGCTATTGTTATGATTGAAAACGCCCACAAGCATATCGAGCGTGACGGAGGGAAAAAAGAACACTGGCAGATTATCTCAGATTCGTCGAAGGAGGTAGGTCCTCCACTTTTTTATTCACTCCTCATTATCACTCTTTCATTCCTTCCAGTATTTACCCTGCAGGCACAGGAGGGAAGGTTATTCAAACCGCTGGCATTCACAAAAACATATTCAATGGCGGCGGCGGCGCTTCTTGCAATAACGCTTGTTCCCGTAATGATGGGATTTCTCATAAGGGGAAAAATAATGCCTGAAACGAAAAATCCTATTAACAAGTTTCTTATCTGGATTTATCGTCCCGTTATAAAGGGAGTCCTTCGTTTTAAGAAAACGACAATATTTATGGCAATAATTGTTCTTGCCCTAACATATTTTCCCCTGCAGAAAATCGGCTCAGAGTTCATGCCTCCTCTTTATGAGGGCGACCTTCTCTATATGCCGACGACACTGCCGGGAATTTCAACAACAAAGGCGCGCGAGATACTTCAGCAGACTGACAAGATAATTAAAACTTTCCCTGAGGTACACCACGTATTCGGTAAAATCGGAAGGGCGGAAACTGCCACAGACCCCGCGCCGCTTAGTATGATTGAAACGACAATAATGTTAAAGCCGGAAAGTGAATGGCGTCCCGGAATGACACCGAAAAAACTGATTGATGAAATGGACAAGGCAATAAAATTTCCCGGTGTAACGAATGCGTGGACCATGCCAATCAAAACAAGAGTGGATATGCTGAGCACGGGAATAAAAACACCCGTGGGCATCAAAGTTGCGGGAAACGACCTCAACACACTTCAGAAAATAGGGGAGAATATCGAGGCGGTAATAAGGGATGTGCCGGGCACTTTGAGCGTTTATTCCGAAAGGGTGGTGGGAGGCAATTATTTTGACTTCGACATAAAACGAAAAGAGGCAGCAAGATATGGATTGACAGTGGGGGATGTGCAGGATGTCATCTTATCAGCAATAGGCGGTATGAATGTAACAACAACCGTTGAAGGACGCGAAAGATATCCCGTCAACCTTCGATACGGAAGGGAATTGCGAAACGACCTCGATTCGCTGAAGCGCGTCCTCATTCCTACTCCGAGAGGAGAGCATATCCCAATATCGCAGGTTGCCAACATAAGCATCAGGAAAGGTCCTCCCGGCATAAAGAGTGAAAATTCCCGCCTTAACGCGTGGATATACATAGATATTAAAGATATCGATGTGGGTACTTATGTGCAGAGGGCGCAAAAGGCAGTAGCGGAAAATATCGAATTTCCTGCCGGTTACAACATTGTATGGAGCGGGCAGTATGAATATATGGAAAGGGCGAAGGAAAGGTTAAAAATTGTAATACCGGTGACACTTGCAATCATTTTTCTTCTACTCTATCTGAATTTCGGAAATGTAACAGAAGCAATCATTGTTATGCTTTCACTTCCTTTCGCGATAACAGGCGGAATATGGTTTATGTATTTTCTTCACTACAATATGTCTGTTGCCGTTGGAGTAGGTTTCATTGCGCTTGCCGGAGTTGCCGCGGAAACAGGGGTTGTGATGATAATTTATCTTGACCACGCCTATGAAGAAATATTGGCAAAGCGAGGAAAAATGGGAATGAAAGACCTTTATGACGCGATTATAGTTGGCGCTGTTGACAGAGTGCGCCCGAAGATGATGACCGTTACCGCCATTATGGCAGGACTTCTGCCGATTTTGTGGGGGCACGGTGCGGGGTCGCAGGTTATGAAGAGAATTGCCGCGCCGATGGTTGGCGGAATGATTTCATCAACAATACTCACGCTAATAGTGATTCCGGCTATATATGAAATTGTCAAAGGACTGGAAATTAAAAGAGCGGAAAGGAAATCTGTAACTCGAAATTAAAGGAGAATGAAAATGAAAAAGATATTGTTGGCGGTGTTGATGTCTGCTGTGCTTGCCGGATTGTCTTTCGGTGAAGATGCCATGAAAAAAGAAATGAAGATGAATATGCCTGCGACGGAGAAAATTGAAGTGGATGGTTATACAGTTGAACACAGTTTGATGACAATGATGGAGCATCACAAGATGATGCAGGATATGAAAATGGATATGAGCGAGATGAAAATGGATGTCAAAGCATCACATCACCTCTCTCTAAAAATATCAGACGCAAAGACAGGCAAGAGCATAGGCAACGCGGTGGTAAAGGTAAAAGCTATCAGTCCTGACAAAAGTTCACAGGAAAAAATGGCTATGGCAAACAAAATGATGAATGACTATGGAGCAGATTTAATTATCAAAGAAAAAGGCAAATATGGTATCATTGTGTTGTTCAAAACGGCAGATGGGAAAAAACATATTGTGAAGTTTTGGGAAGAGGTTATATAAAATATTGTTACATATTTGAATGAGCATTCTGTTTTATTAAATTATCTCTCACTTAAGGGGGGGACTAATGGAGGGTAACAAATGTTTGAAAATATGCCTCCGCTTCATCCGATATTCGTTCATTACACAATAGCGCTTCTGTCGATTGGACTGCTTTGTGAAATTCTGTCACGCATCATAAAAACCGACACTCTTAAAAATGTGGCGTGGTGGAATCTTCTTTTCGGGTTTATGGCGGTCATTGCAACTGCAATTACCGGATTGATTGACGAGGAATCAGTGCCTCATTCAGGGGAAGTCCGCGAAATCGTCGAAACACACGAAGCGCTGGGATTATCCGCCCTTGGAATATTCATTCTCCTATTTATAATCTATACGCTGATGCGTGTTGACATACTCAGGAAATATGCCGTATTGGCATTGATTGTATGGATAATAGGTGTCGTTATCATATTTACAGGCGGTTTATTCGGAGGAAAACTCGTTTATGAATACGGAGTAGGGGTTAAAGAGGATGTTTCATCGCAAAGAATCGCCGACGATTAATAGCATTAGTGTATGAAAGGCGCGAGGGTGAACATCCGCGCCTTTCCCCGTATATTATTAGAACACAGGTATTGACTAAACAAGAAAAAAATATTTAGTATTAGAACATAGATGAATGATTAGTATCCCTTAGGCAGGAGAAATATCATTACTAAGAAACACGCCGTAATAGTACTCGTGGTTTTTGTCCTGTGGATTGTTCTTTCCGCGGTCCTGAAACTTCCATATTTTAACCAAATCATTGAAAAGGTTTCTTTCTTTCAGGAGGATAAGAATATCTGTTTCGTCTGTGAAAGAGAAATTCACGAACATATGGGAGTAATACTTGATACCGAAAGCAATGGTAAAATAGAAGCATGCTGTCCGGAATGCGCGATTCACTATGAGGAGGAAATAAGTGACAAAGTTTTGGATATGACCGTTTCTGACTACTATTCCGGCAATATGATTGATTCCAAAGACGCCTTTTATATAATGGGGGGCGACCTTTCCCCCTGTTGTAAGACGGACACGAAAAGGTCACAGTCGGGCGAAACCTTTCAGAAATCCTTCGACAGATGCCTTCCAACGGTAATGTCTTTTGAAAACCGTTTAAATGCCTTGAAGTACCTCAAAAAACACGGCGGAAAGATTGCAACCTTCGCGATGATTTCAAACCGCAAGTAGGAATCCCCCTCCCTTTAAAAAAATTCAATTAATTTTAAAAAAAATCGCTCCATTGAAAAATAAGTAACATACTGCGTTGAAAACCCGAATAATTCAAAAGCTGTTTATTGAAATCAATCTCCGACAGAAGAGAGAATATATTATGATAATCAAATCTTTCCCGCAAAAAGTTTTCGCCATCTTATATGTGTTTGCCTTATCGTTTGCTATTCAGGCGAATGCCTACGCGATTACCGATGGCAGTGAGATAAGCGAAGACCTTGCAATGGCGCTTGTTTCGGGAAGGTCTGTAGTAGCGAAAAATCAGACGCTTATCAATAACCCCGACATAGGCGACAAGGGACTTACCTCCGAAATATTCATAAAGAAGATGTCCAATGAGTATAAGGCACGTACGGGAAAAGATTTATTGCACAGTGGCAATATTTCAGAAAATAAAGTTTTTAAACAATTTATTCAATCGATAAAAGAAATACTAAATGAGGCACAACCGGTAATTAACAAAAAAGGCGAGGGATTCAAGGGATTTATTCCCGCAAGTTTCGGATTGTATGTGGGCGAGCATTTCAAGGAGAAAACGGGAATAACCTTGAAACAAACATCGCACCGGTACAGAAACAGGGCTAATAAACCCGACGGTTTTGAAGACAAGATACTTACGGAATTTGAAAAAGCCGGTTATCCGAAGGGAAAGGATTATTACGAGGTTATTTCAAATAACGGAACGAAAGTTGTCCGTTATATGAAACCCCTATATGTGGAGCATGCTTGCCTTATGTGCCACGGAGAACCTGCAGGTGAATATGACATAACAGGGCGAAAAAAAGAGGGATACAGGGAAGGGGACTTGAGAGGGGCGATAAGCGTTGTTTATCCCTTTAAATAAAAAAAGTATCCAATATAACTTATAAAGGAGTATGAGTTATGAATAAGTTTAAATATGGCATTGGCAGTAAAATTGTTGCCATAAACGGCATGATTATTCTCATGTTTACTTGTTCTATCTTTTATATGAGCCAAAAAATCAGTAAAAGCACTGATGCGATAAATAATCAAAAGTTTACACTCACGTTTCAAGAATCCGTAAACCACCTTTCTAAAACATTTTCAAATATAACTTACTGGATGACCGACTTGACAGTAAGTTTCAGCAGTGAATCGGAAGAAAACGCGGAAAAGGCACGGAAAGAATTTGAAAGAATACTCAGTCAGGGTAAAACGCGTAATATGGCTTTTTCTGTTTCACTGCACAACAGCGTAGATGAATATATAAAAACAATGAATGAAGCTGTTGATGCCTATATCGCCGGGAACAGAGTAAAAGGTATTGCCCTTACTGCAAAAGCCCGAACAATCGCGGACAGTGTAGAGAAAAGAATTGAAGAGGTGCTCGTAAATGCCGGAAATCAGTCGAAAAAAGCGGGAGTAATGGTTTTAGAAGAGAACCATCAGACATTGCAGCTAATTTTTCTCGTGACTCTTATAACCGGTATTGTGGGATTCATCCTTTCTCTGATTATTTCAAATAAAATAACGAAACCTCTCAGAAATATAGCAGAAAAAGCGGAAAAAATATCGTGGGGAGATGTGGATCAGACTTTTGACTGCAAATCAAAGGGTGAGATCGGGAAAGTTTCAGAGTCCTTCAGGGATATGAGAGATTATATCAAAAGGATTGCGGAAACAGCTAACAGATTGAGTAACGGAGAATTTGCAATTGATTTGACACCTCTTTCCGAAAAGGATGAACTTTCGTCTAATTTTCAAAAATTAATAAAATATATGCAGGTTATGGATGAGCTTGTTGATGATTTATCCAGGCTTTTTGAAAAAGCGGCAAAAGGTGACATAAGCCTTATGGCGGATGAGGATAAGTATGAAGGAATTTATAAACAGCTTATTTATCAGATTAACGGAATGTTAAAATCAATGTATTATCCCCTAAGCGAAGCGTCTATTGCTCTTGCGGCAGTTGAAGGCAAGGACCTGTCCGTAAGAATGGTGGGAGAGTATTACGGCGAGCACGACAGGATAAAGAAGAGTTTCAATTCCGCATTGGACAATCTTGATAATAGTCTTAAAAAGGTTGATATCCTTGCAAATGAGTTATGCTCTGCCTGTGATGAAATATCGTCGGAAAGTCATAATGTAGCAGAAAGCGCGACTACTCAGGCGCGCTCAATCGAGCAGATATCTACCTGTCTTGAAGAAATTGCCGCTATGGTATCGGAAAATACCGAACGCACGACCGATGCGAGTAAAATGTGCAATGAGGCGAGCGAATTTGCCCGAAGAGGCAAAGAAGATATGAATACACTTACCGAATCTATGGGGAAAATAAAAGACTCTACTACATCCACGGGTAAGATTATTAAAAGTATCAATGAAATAGCTTTCCAGACAAATCTGCTTGCTTTAAACGCGGCAGTGGAGGCAGCGCGTGCGGGAGACGCGGGAAGGGGTTTTGCTGTTGTCGCCGACGAAGTCAGAAATCTCGCAATACAGTCCGCCGAAGCGGCAAATGAAACAACCGCACTTGTAAATCAAAGCATAAAGAGTGTGGAAGATGGTTTTTCCGTACAGGAAACGGTGAAAGGGCGCCTAGAAGAGATAAATAAAAATACCGGAAATATACGGCATATGGTCGAGGGTATAAATGATTCCTGTCGTGAACAGGACCTTGGAATCAAACAGCTAAAAGATTCAATGTATGACATTAACAAAGACACATCAGCATATGCATCATCATCTGAAAGAACAGCGAGCGCGCTCATTATGTTGAAAAAGAACATCTCTGATATGAAAAACCTTGTGGAAGAATTCACACTATCAGACGGAGATATCGAAAGGACAATTGGCGGGTGGAATGTAAAAGGCGACAGCGAACTGGATTCTGAAGCAACTATAAAAGGAGAAGCAAGCAAGTACGATGATTCAGGAACAAAAGATATTGCCGAATTAAAAGTCCTCCAGAGCTTTTAGATAATAAAGCGAATAGTTTCCCGTTAAGCTCAATTATTCAAAGAAATACCGGTAATTTAAACGAAGAGAACAAAAGTTAACATAATATATCTTATCAGACGTTGTATTTATCTCAAATCATTATCCCCTGTCAGATGACGACTGATAAGTTTGTCTTTAATCTGTGGAATACGCGGTATTTTTATCAGGTAAATCTGCTAAAGATAAATTATGAAAAATCTGTTTCTCTTTTGCACAGGTATGAATTGACAGTCAGTTGTCCCTTGTCATAGAAACTACTGTTTCTATATGAATCGTTTGAGGAAACATATCTATAGGTTGGACTTTCTGCAGTAAAAATCCTTTGGATGTAAAATAAGATACATCTCTGGCAAGCGTAGACGGATCGCAGGAAATATATACGATCTTGTCGACATTTGATTTAACCAATGCCCTTTTCAACTCCACACTGCATCCGGTTCTCGGCGGATTAATCAACACAGATGTTATGTTTGAAGTTTCCGTATTGAATATTTTTTCAACTGCTAAGGAAACATCTCCGCAGATAAATGATACATTGCCTATTTTATTGTTTTTAGCGTTAAATTTAGCATCATTAACAGCAGTTTCATTGCTTTCGATTCCGGTAACTGATGCCACTTTTGATGCTAACTGAAGGGAAAATGTTCCTACACCGCTGAAAAGGTCAAGTATTATCTCCTTTTTCCGGGGAGAAAAAATGGATAAGACGGTTTTTACAAAAGCTTCATGCAATAGACTATTAATCTGGAAGAAACTATCTGAATTTACGCGATATTTAATATTATTTATTGATTCAAACAGGTATTCTTTCCCAATTGCTTTGGTAATCTTCCCATTGCCATAAAGCAAACCTTTCAAACCGGGAGAGTATTTTCTCATCTCTTCATAAATTGATTTCATAGAATGTTTCTGAAGTCCCTTCCCTTTTATGTTCAACAAGATATTTCCTGATGTGGCACTGTAAGATATTCTTATTATGTCGCTGTTTTTTTTCATTAACACAGGACTGTAAAAGTTTATCGCTTCTATCAGTTCGTTTATCTTGCCATTGCAGGCGACGCATTTGAAGATAGGGACTATTTTATGGGAATTCTTCATATAGAATCCGAGAAAGGGTTCGTTTCTCCTGGTCTTTCTCGTAATCTTTAACTCAACTCTGCTTCTGTATCCTAAATCTTCGGGAGATGGCATTGTATTGCTGACGTTTGCATTATCTATTCCCCCTACTCTTTCCAAACTTTCCTTTACAATGTCGGTTTTTATCGATGTCTGCGTTTTATATGCTATATGCTGATACTGGCATCCTCCGCAGGAGTCATAATAGGCGCAGGGAGGAGTTATTCTTGAAGGAGACGATTTTATAAAACCGTTTATTTTCCCTACAAGATAATCCTTTTTTTCTTCTATGACCAAAGCTTTTACAGTTTCTCCGGGAATAGCGCCTTCTATGAGAATTGCTTTGTCAAAGAAATGGCCTAATCCATATCCTCCGTAAATAGCTTTTTCAACTTTTGTTACTATTTCTTCTATTGCTCTTCTCCTAAAAGGAAGTTTTTATAATATCAATCCCCTCTCCAAGACTAATGCCCTTAACACCTGTTGCGCGATATGCCTTGTCGCTGTTCAGCGAGCAATCTATGCCGTTTTTAAAAGGGAGTAAATATTCATCTACTTTTACAGGATTTATTTTTTTAATGTCAAAAGAAAACTTATCTGCAATCAATTTTCCTATTTCATACCGCGACAATGCTTCAGGTCCGGCGCAGTGAAAAATTCCTCTTTCACCGGATGATAAAAGTCGTGCCGTTATCTCTGCAGTATCGCCGGCGTAATTAGGGCACCTTATTTGATTCGTGTAAAGGTTTTGAATCTCCCCCCTATTAAATGAGTCAATTAATTTTCCGGCGAAGCATTTATGGGCGCTGTTGTTAAACCCGTATGTCATAGATATTCTCAATATGAGAAAATCATCGGTGCTTTTCGCAATTACCCCTTCTGCTTGCGCTTTGGATTCACCATAGACATTCAGAGGATTTAACTCGTCTGTTTCAATGTAGTTGCCCTGCTCTCCGTCAAAAACTATATCCGTTGAAAAAAAAACAAATTTGCACCCCATATCGGCGCATATTGACGCGAGGATGCCTGTTGAATCCCTGTTAATCCTGAATGTATCCTCAGGATTTTCTTCGCAGAAGACAATGCTTGTCAATGCCGCGGCATGAATAACTACCTCAGGTTTTATCTCCTGCAATATTTTTTTGAGTGTCTTACCGCTTTTTAAATCGAATTGGCAGGGTATGCATTCATCTCTGATAAATTTATTTCTTTGATAATGGGCGAAAACCTCGAAATCGCGCGCAAGCCTTTCTTGCATATTCCACCCTAAAAGCCCGCTTGCTCCTGTTAAAAGCAGATTCCTTTTCATTCCCCCTCGATAAGGTCTTTGATTATATCCAACGCTTCATCGGGCGATGACACGGAAATCACGTCATCGGAAATATTCCATGTATCTACGCCTATGATTTTTTTCCCGAGTTTGAGACCAATGGCCATTTCGGACAAAGTGCCGTACCCTCCTCCCACGGCAACGATGACTTTTCCGCTTCGCGCGACAAGTACATTTCTCGCGTGACTTAAACCGGTTACTATCGGTATGTCAACATAGGGATTCGCTTTGAAATCTTCTCCCGGAAGTATTCCTACGGTGATGCCGTTGTTTTCCTTAGAGCCCCTGCAGACAGCTTCCATGATACCTCCGAGTCCCCCGCATACAACTATGGCGCCTAATCCGGCAAGGCCTTTTCCCAATATCACGGCTTTGTCGTATTCCGCCGGAGTGCAGTTCGAACCGCCTATCACGGATATCTGACATTTGAAAGCAGTAGCCATAAAGGAATTATTTGAGTTTATATCGTTAAAATAAAATCGGGGCGACTGGATTTGAACCAGCGACCTCACGGTCCCGAACCGTGCACTCTACCAAGCTGAGCCACGCCCCGAATTAAAAATCAAATATCAGACCAGCCGTATTTTCCTACCAATTTGACAAAAAGGCAACTGCAAATCTCTTCCTCGATAATTTCGTTTCCCTTCTTTGTGAGCTTTTTCAGGGATTGGGAATTTTCCTCTCCTACGGGAATAATCAGTTTGCCTCCGTCCTTTAGCTGTTCGATTAATCTGTAGGGAATATCCGGTGCTGCGGCTGTAATGATGATTCCGTCAAAAGGAGATTTATCTCTCCAGCCATATGTGCCGTCAAATGTCCTTGTTGTTATATTTGTATAACCAAGCTTGTCGAGAATTGCTCTTGCCCGCGATGTCAGCTTTCCGATTCTCTCTATTGAAAATACTTCCCCGGCAATTTCCGCAAGAATTGCAGTCTGATATCCCGAACCCGTGCCGATTTCAAGAATCTTTTCGCCGCCGTTCAATCCCAGCGACTGAGTCATAAGCGCCACCATATATGGCTGAGATATTGTCTGGCTGTCGCCTATTGGAAGGGCAGAATCCGCATATGCCTTATGTATGATGCTTTGGGGCACAAATTCGTGGCGGGGAACTTTGCGCATTGCCAGAAGAACTTTAACATCATTTATTCCCTTCTCCACAATCTGCTCGTTTAGCATGAGCTCTCTTAAAGATTCAAATTCCTTCATTATTACTAATTTCTCATTTGACGCGTTATAATCTATGTGAATGAACGCCTATAAAGCTGTATTCACATTTTAAAAGCTCTGTTTTTGACAGGCATGATATATCCACTAAACTAAAACCAAATCTTATTTTTCAGACAATTTAATATTCCATCCCCTGATATCATCAATCGCACTGTGATTTGTCAGATCAGTATGCAGAGGAGTGACAGAAATCATATTGTTTGAAAGAGCAGAATAATCACTTTCCTGAACAGGGGTTGGTGCATTAGCGCCTATATTATCTGAACTAAGTGGTGACATCTGTGAGTTTCTCGACCCTTGAATTGTAACCCTTACTCCTTCAATAAGTTCAGATGGCAGATTGGGGACATTGACATTTAATATGGTATTTGACGGAAAGTTGTTTCTCTGTAAAATCATATCCGCCAAACGGGATGTGAATTCGGCTGCAACCTCGAAATGCCGCGCGTGCCTTTCCGCAACGGATACTGCTATTGCAGGGACACCGTGCATAGTCGCCTCGAGCGCCGCGGAAACAGTTCCGGAGTAAAAAATATCTTCCGCCACATTGGCTCCGTGATTTATTCCCGATATAACCAAATCGGGTTTGTTCCTGAGGATTTCCCTGAAAGCTATATAAATACAATCTGCCGGGGTTCCGCTTATGCTGTAAAAGTTTTTCTTTATCTTCTCGGATTCAGGCTTTTTGTCTATGGTAAGCGAATGCGAACTCGCGCTTCTTTCGCGGTCAGGCGCGGCTACCGTTAACTTGAAATTCTGCGAAAGGACTGAATAAAGCGTATTTAATCCCGCCGAATCGATGCCGTCATCATTTGATATCAAAATATGTTTCATCGCTGTTTTCAGTGGCTATAAAAAAAAATCGGGGCGACTGGACTTGAACCAGCGACCCCTTGCACCCCATGCAAGTGCGCTACCAGGCTGCGCCACGC
>CAZJVM010000011.1:0-52401 GCA_964549305.1 uncultured bacterium | reverse complement strand
AAGACATACGGAAGAATGTAAAAGCTGACAGGTTATCCGGGGTCGGGTTTACATATTAAAAGGAAGTGGTCTGTTCCGATTAGAATATTTCCCTCTCTCGACGGGAGGGACTAAGGGAGGGTGACAGTTTTATTAAACTTGCTATCCGCCTACGGCGTCTGCCTTCGGACAACGATAAATTTTTAACCCTCAGTCTCTCCTTTTTAAAAGGAATTAGTCTGTTTTACTCCGCGTCACCGCGTTGCCCTTTCGCCGGGTCTTTTTTTTACGGCACAGTGAAAAGAGTTGGATGCAAGACCCATTTATACTTAAGATTAAGTAAACGCCATAATAAATTCCATAGGTAAAACCGGATATTTTTCCATAGTAAAAGAGGTAGGAGTATGACTTTTTTCTCTTTTTGTCATCTTCCAGCTTGACTGGAAGATCCAGAGGAAATTAAAAACTGGATTCCCCGAATAAATCGGAGAGTGACTAAATGCTTTTTTTGGGCAATGACTCGGTGAAAGGATGACACGGAATAAATACCGGATTATCCGGTCGGTGTCGGATAATGACAAATAAAGGGTGTCGGTAAATTACACGGTAAAGAAAGATAGCTCAGTTACATACAGTGTGGATTTGGAACAGAAAATCTGGCAAAAACAATGTGTTATGTCATTTACGTTAGAATATTTTTTGAAGAAGTGTGATAAAATATAGTACACTTACTATAAAAAAACATAAGGTAAATAATTTGTTAAATGGATAAAATACTTTCTGATTTTCTGAAAGGGTAAATATGATACCAAAACATGAATTGGATTTGGCAATAGAGATAGCAAAAAAATATAAAATAGGAAAGTTGTATTTGATTGGGTCTTCTCTATATGAAGATGATGAAGATATAAATGATTATGATTTTGCTGTAAATGAAATACCGGAGGGCGTTTTTTTTAAATTCTATGGAGAGCTTTTTTATAAGATGTCAAAAACGGTTGATGTTATTGATTTGTCAGAAGCATCAGTAAAACTAAAAAATATTATTTTTCAAGAAGGCAAATTGGTGTATGAACAAAAAGCGGCTTAAAGAATACTGTGATGTTGAATTTGAAAACATCAGTATGGTACTTAATGAACTTTTTTCTGTTTTGGATGAAAATAAATCAGAGTATTCAAAAGCAGAATTAGCTGCGATTGCTACATTTCTTCACAATTATTACAGTGGTACTGAAAATATTATTAAAAGAGTTTTGCAATTTGAGAATTGTAAAATAAAAAATTCAGCAACATGGCATAAAGATTTGCTTAAGATTTGTTTTGAAAAGGGAATTATTGCTGAGGAGTTATTCCATTCTCTTTTATCATTCTTGTCTTTCAGGCATTATTTTGTTCACTCATACAGTTTTAATTTGCGCTGGGAAGAACTGAAGCCGCTTGTTAATACAGTTAAAGAAACTAATAAGAATATCTCTTTTTCAATTTATAATTGGATAGATAATTTGAAGTAAAGGAATTGAGAATTGTAAATATTGTATTATATCCAGTTTCCTCCTCACTCAAAGTTTATAATCCGGAGACACCTTGCTTAATTAATTATTGCCGCAAGACATACAAACCTATAGCTGTGCAAAGACCGGATTATCCGGTCGGTGCCGGATAATGACAAAGAAAAACTATGGATAATGACAAATAAAGGGTGTCGGTAAATTACACGGTAAAGAAAGATAGCTCAGTTACATACAGTGTGGATTTGGAACAGAAAATCTGGCAAAAACAATGTGTTATGTCATTTACGTTAGAATATTTTTTGAAGAAGTGTGATAAAATATAGTACACTTACTATAAAAAAACATAAGGTAAATAATTTGTTAAATGGATAAAATACTTTCTGATTTTCTGAAAGGGTAAATATGATACCAAAACATGAATTGGATTTGGCAATAGAGATAGCAAAAAAATATAAAATAGGAAAGTTGTATTTGATTGGGTCTTCTCTATATGAAGATGATGAAGATATAAATGATTATGATTTTGCTGTAAATGAAATACCGGAGGGCGTTTTTTTTAAATTCTATGGAGAGCTTTTTTATAAGATGTCAAAAACGGTTGATGTTATTGATTTGTCAGAAGCATCAGTAAAACTAAAAAATATTATTTTTCAAGAAGGCAAATTGGTGTATGAACAAAAAGCGGCTTAAAGAATACTGTGATGTTGAATTTGAAAACATCAGTATGGTACTTAATGAACTTTTTTCTGTTTTGGATGAAAATAAATCAGAGTATTCAAAAGCAGAATTAGCTGCGATTGCTACATTTCTTCACAATTATTACAGTGGTACTGAAAATATTATTAAAAGAGTTTTGCAATTTGAGAATTGTAAAATAAAAAATTCAGCAACATGGCATAAAGATTTGCTTAAGATTTGTTTTGAAAAGGGAATTATTGCTGAGGAGTTATTCCATTCTCTTTTATCATTCTTGTCTTTCAGGCATTATTTTGTTCACTCATACAGTTTTAATTTGCGCTGGGAAGAACTGAAGCCGCTTGTTAATACAGTTAAAGAAACTAATAAGAATATCTCTTTTTCAATTTATAATTGGATAGATAATTTGAAGTAAAGGAATTGAGAATTGTAAATATTGTATTATATCCAGTTTCCTCCTCACTCAAAGTTTATAATCCGGAGACACCTTGCTTAATTAATTATTGCCGCAAGACATACAAACCTATAGCTGTGCAAAGACCGGATTATCCGGTCGGTGCCGGATAATGACAAAGAAAAACTATGGATAATGACAAATAAAGGGTGTCGTGGAATGACATAATACTTTTTCTCGTGGAATGACTGTGGGGCAGGTACGCTAGTCTGCACCCCACATTATCCGAATCATCCCTTTCAAACATAGTGGTTTTTCTTGCCTGCACTGAAATGCCCATTTCATTCTTGCTTTATTCTTATAAAATGATATTTCATCATTCTTAAATTACGGAAAGAAAATGAAGAAAAAAGGCATATTCATCACATTTGAAGGCGGAGAAGGGTGCGGTAAATCCACTGCAATAGAGCATATAGCCCGATGGCTAAAAAAAAACGGCGCTGATTTCATTATAACTGCTGAACCGGGTGGCACGAAAGCGGGAAATAAGATAAGAAGAATTCTACTTTCCCCTGAAAGCAAAGGGATGTCGCCCAAGACGGAATTAATGCTTTATTGCGCGAGCAGAAGCGAGCACGTAAACCGGTTAATTCGCCCTGCATTGGATTCGGGGAAGATAGTGCTATGCGACAGGTATGATGATGCCACAATTGCCTATCAGGGATATGCAAGGGGGTTGAAACTCGATGAAGTTAAAAAAATCAACGCGTTTGCCTGCGATAGTTTAAAGCCGGATTTGACGATTCTTCTTGATATAAGCCCTGAAAAAGGATTGAAGAGAGCAACCGAGAGAAATGACAGGGATGACAAATGGGATGAAGGCAGATTTGAAAAGGAGAAAAAACAGTTTCACGAAAAAGTGCGAAAAGGATATTTAAAAATCGCCCAAAAGGAAAAAAGACGAATTAAAGTAATCGATGCCTCTTTAAAACTTCCCGAAATGTTATCTGCCGTAGAAAAGGAGATAACCCTATTTCTCGACAAAAGCGGTTTGCTTTTGCCTTTTGCCTGACCTTGTTATACATTTGTTTACATTTCAAAGATTAAGATTTTTTTGTTAAAATGCGGATAGTATGGTAAAACTTTAATTTTAAAGGGTATGAAAACCGTAACGCGGGGAAAGTTATAAACGCAGAATGAATATGGAAGCAGAAGAAAAACAGCAGGAAGAGGGAAGGGAAATCATCTGTTGCCGCCTTGTGGGAAGTTGCAAGAGTAATGAATATCTTCTTAACGGCGTACAAATTCAAAGAGACGATTTCTGTATTGTTGACAGTGATAAGGGACTTGAAGCGGCAATCGTAAGCTCGAAAGTATTTGTGGCAGATGAGAAGAAGGATATCAAGTCCTTGAAAAAGGTTCTGCGCAAGGCGACTGACGAGGATATGAAAAAACTTGGAGATTGCCGTCGTCGCGAAAAGGAAGTGATGGAAAAAGCGCTCAAGAAAGTTAATGACAAGAAGCTTGCAATGAAGATAGTCAATATAGAATGCTCCTTCGATAACTCTAAGATAGTCTTCTATTTTACCGCTGACGGAAGAATCGATTTCCGCGAACTTGTAAAAGACCTTGCCTATGAGTTTCGAACTAGAATCGAGATGAGACAAATAGGAGTGCGTGACCAGGCGAGAATGTGCAACGGTTTCGGTCATTGCGGAAGACAACTCTGCTGTACTTCCTTTCTCGAGGAATTCGAGCCCGTAACCATAAAGATGGCAAAAGCGCAAAATCTCACGTTAAACCCCAATAAGCTTTCCGGAGTGTGCGGAAGACTGATGTGCTGTCTTATTTACGAGTATTCCTCCTACAGGGAAGTGAACAGAAATCTTCCCAAATACGGGAAAAAGGTAGAGTTGCCCGACGGTAAAATCGGAATTGTGAGAAAGATAAACACGCTTGCGAAGAAACTTCTTCTTGAGCTCGAGGACAACTCATACATTACAACCGACGCGGAAGATGTGAAACTTTGCAATCCACCTGTAAAATCCGCTAAAAAACCGAAGGAATGATACCTTCCATCTTTACAGCTATTTACCTTTTTCTGTTTGGGTTGTGCGTAGGCAGTTTTGTCAATGTGTGCATATGCCGTCTGCCTTCGGGAGAATCAATTGTATTTCCGGCTTCCCACTGCACTTCCTGCGGAAGCGAAATAAAATTCTATGACAACATTCCGCTGTTAAGTTTCCTATTTCTCAAAGGCAGATGCAGGTCCTGCGGAGAGAGGATATCCTTTCAGTATCCCCTGGTTGAACTCCTTGCCGGAGCGCTATTCATTCTGTTTTACTATTTCAAGGGCTTGTCATTGGAATTGGCGGTATCGCTTTTTCTTGCCTCGGGGCTTTTGGTAGTATGCGGAACGGATATCAGGGAAAGAATAATCCCCGATGAAATTTCACTCTACTTCATTCCTGTGGGCGTGATTTTATCTTTTTTTACGAAAACCGGTTTTTGGGATTCCCTTGCAGGCATATTCCTTGGCGGAGGAGTGCTTTTTGCTATAGGGTGGTCGTACGAGAAGATTACAGGAGTAGAAGGAATGGGAGGAGGGGATGTGAAACTTCTCGCAATGATAGGCGCTTTTACGGGCGTAAAGGGTGTTGTCGTAACATTGCTTGCAGGTTCGGTATTGGGAAGTGTCTTCGGCGCCTTGGCGATTTTGCTTTCCGGCAAGGGCAGAAGATATCCGATTCCCTTCGGAATATTCCTTTCAATGGGCGCTATTTTGTATATTCTTGCGGGAGACGGGATTGTAGGATTCTACCTTAAACTCCTCAAGGGCGTCTCGTACTGATAATTTCCGGGACTCCTTACTTAATTATTGATGGTCGTGGGACATATAAAACTATTTCTGCGGAATGACTGGATTGTCCGGTCGATGCCGGACAATGACAGCAGGCGGATAATGACAGACAAGGACGACGGATAGTTGCAGTTTATCTGAAACCGTCGGTTTCGTATCCAATGATGCTCAGCGCGGTGGCAACGGCAGTGTCCGCGCTCAGGATGTGATCGCCAAGCGATACGCTTTCAAATTCAGCGGATTGAAATTCTTTAATTTCGCCTTCGGTAAAACCGCCTTCGGGTCCTATTGCAACTGCAATTGATTTGCCTTTTACGCCTTTTTTGTTTTTCTCGAAAAAATATTTGATATGCGACTTTTCGTTTTCACACAAAATGATTTTTAAATCCGCTTCATTTGAACATTTCAGGGCATTGTTGACGGTTGCAGGCATCGTGATTTCGGGAATAAACAGGCGTCTTGAAAGCGCGCAGGACTCGATTGCGATTTTTTTCCACCTTGACTGTTTATCTTTTTGTTTTGAATCATTTATCCTGACCTGCGAGCGTTCGCATTTAAGCGGCACGATTACGGACACTCCGAGCTGAGATGCTTTATCTATTGCCGATTCCATATTTTCCTTTTTCAATATGCCAAGAAGAAGTGTTATTCCTGTTTTTTCTTTCTCCGAATGGGAGATTTCCTTTATGACCCTGCAGAAACATTTGTCCTTTGAAAATGACTCTGCAACTGTTTCGTATTCGATTCCATTACCGTCAAAGAATATTATCCTGTCGCCTTTTCGTGATCTTAAAACGTGGCTTATCTTGTGGCAGGCATCACCGGTTGCGGTTACCGTATCTTCGCTGATATTTTCTTTTTTTATAAAAATTCGTGGAACTGTCATAATTTATTTCCTTCTTAAAAGCAGTCCGCACCATTCTCCTTCGCGAAATGCTCTTTCATTTTTAAAAAAATCCCCTATACCGTTCAACTTCATAAAATCTCTTCTCTGATTTTTCAAAATTCCTGAAATCGCCAGATATCCGCCTTTTCTTGTCAATTTTTCATAGTATGGCGAAACTCCCTTGTGCTCGTTTAAAACCATATTTGCCGCGACGAATGAATATTTAATCAATCTTATTGATTCGGGAGTCCCCTTTGTAAAATTCACACCCCTGCCTATTCCGTTTATGCGGAGATTATGCCGGGCGTTTCGTATTGCTTCATCGTCAATGTCTATGCCGCGGCATCTTTTAAAACCGAGCTTGAACGCTGAAATAGAAAGGATTCCCGAACCCGTGCCTATGTCGAGAAGGGAGTCAGCCGTCTTTTTGACATATTCGGAAACGGCAAATTCAATCATATTCAGACAAAGTCGCGTTGATTCGTGCGTCCCCGTTCCGAATGCCATTCCGGGATATATGGCAATATTCTTTCGTTTATCGCTTCCCGTATATTCAATCCACGGAGGCGAGATTACAAGTTTTTTCCCCACATTGACGGGTCTGAAATGCTCTGCCCACGAACATCCCCAGTTTTTATCTTCGATTTTACTGCCTGAAACGGTTATCTGTTTTCTGTGCTCCGGGGAAATGGCTTTTTTATCAATACTTTCCCTTAGGCGTTTACCGACAGGTTCGAAATTGTCGGATTCAAAGTATGCCTTTAAAAGAGAAATTTCTCCTTCGTCCGACACCGGTTCGACGATTCCTTTTGTATCTTCATCATAGATAATGCCAAGAATGATATCTTTTAATTGAATCGGAAATGATATGGATGCTTCCCACCACATTGGACGGTTTTATTCCTTTCCCGAGCTTTGAAGCTCGAGAAGGAGAGCTTTTTCTTTTTTGGAAAGCTTTTTTGGAGTTACTACTATAAATTTTACAAACTGGCTTCCGCGCCTGTTGTTTTTCCCGATGAGACCCTCCCCCCTGATTTCTATTTTTTCGCCGCTTTGAGTGCCCGAGGGAATTCTGATATTTTTTTCTCCGTCGAGTGTTTGCACGGGAATTTCATCGCCCAATGCCGCCTGAGTAAATGAAATCGGGACTTCGCACCTGATGTCATTGCCGTCGCGCTTGAAAAAGGGGTCTTCTTCGATATTTACATAAAGGTGCACATTGCCCCGTTTCGCGCCACGCACGCCCATATTGCCTTTTTTAGGAAAGACAAGCCAGCTTTCGTTTTCCACAGAAGGAGGAATTTTAAAAGACTTCCTGATTGTTTTTCTCACGCGTCCGTTTCCTTTGCAATCCGCGCAGACCTCTGTAATTACAGTGCCGTCGCCCTCGCATTCCCTGCAGATTCGCTTCACTCTGAAAAACCCGTGCTCATAATCGATAATCCCCGCGCCTCTGCAGGAAGGGCATAAGACTATATCTTTTTCATGTTTCGCGCCGGTGCCTCTGCAGTTTCTGCATTTTTCAAGTGAATCATATTCAATGGTTTTTTTCGTACCGAAAGCCGCTTGCCGAATTGTGATATTCGTTTTAAGTTTGATGTTTGAGCCGGTCCGTTTTTTGTTTATTTCGGATTTGTTATAGGAGCCCAGAAAATCATTATAAACATCAGTAAAAAGGTTTTTGAAACCGTCGAAACTTTTATTGTATATGTCGAAAATATTCCACGCGATACCGCTTTGAGAAGTATAAAGTGAATTATTGTAGTGTTTTCTTTTTTTCTCGTCGCTCAACACTTCATAGGCGGCTGAAACTTCAAGAAACCTGCTTTCACTCTCTTTATCGCCGGGATTTTTATCGGGGTGAAATTTTACGGCAAGCCTGCGGTATGCTTTTTTGATTTCACTTTCGCTGGCATCGTGGTCAATGCCGAGGATTGTATAGAAATTTCTTTGTACCATTAAGCACTCTTGAAGTGTCCCGTAATTATTTTTGCTGTGAGGTCAACGAGAGGAATCAGTTCGAAATAATTCATTCTTTTCGGGCCCACTATTCCAAGGGTGCCCATTGTTTTTTCACCTGTGAAATATGAAGATGCGATTATGCTCATATCATCCATTTCCGCGATAGTTGATTCCGAACCGATGTAAATCGCAACTCCCTTTTCGTCAAGGCACTTGTTGAGAAGTTTGAGAATCGAGCTTTTTTCCTCAAATGCCTTGAGTAGAATTTTGAGTTCTTCAACGTGTGAGAATTCCGGTTCTTCGAGAATATTGGATGTACCGTGGTAATAGATGTCGCTTCCGGAACCGGGTTCAAATGCCAGTTTCCACATCTTCATTGCCTTGTCCACTATCTTATCAAAGCGCTTTTTTTCCTCGAGCATCCGTTCTTCGAGAAGGTGTTTTATTTCAACGAGACTGTATCCGCGAAATGACCGGTTTAGAAAATTTCTGATATGTTCAAGTTCAGTCGGCGTATAGTTTACGTCGGAATTTATAACTCTGTTTTCCACAAAACCGGATTCATCGACGATAACGGCGAGAATTTTTTTTCTGTCTATTTTTATAAACTCAATCTGCTTTAATGTGCCCTGGCCGATTATAGGGAGCATTACAACTCCGATATTGTTTGATTTATTCGAGAGGTATCTCGAAGTGAATTTAAGTATGTCGTTTATGCCAAGCCGGGAGGCATCGGGTCCCGACCATATTCGCTTGAGGTCATTGGAAACCGAGCCGTTGTTTATGTTGAAAGAGCTTTTGAGTATTTTGTTCACATAGAGACGATAAGCTTTGTCCGTGGGAACTCTGCCCGCGGATGTATGCGGGTGACTCAGATATCCTTTGTCTTCCAAATCAGCCATTACATTTCTGATTGTGGCAGGAGATATGTTAAACCTGTAATTTTTTGCCAAAGACCTTGACCCTACGGGGTCGGGTGTCTTTACATAGCTTTGAATTACGGAAAAAAGTATCTTTTCTTCTCTTGCAGTCAAATTACTCATATCTGTTCCTCACTTATTCAGAAACTAATCTGAAAAGATATTTTTGTCAAGACTTGGGAAAGTCGCGGTGTTTCTCCATTTGGTTGACTAAAGGAGTTTTTTCCAATATAAAACCACACTTGTTTTTTACTTTTATTTCAACAATATAACTCATTTCGGAGCATTGCCTTGTATAGAGTTAAAATCAATTTTTCGGCATTTATAATATGTTTTTTTATGATTTCTTTGATTTTATCATGCTCCGGAAAAGATAACAGGGAAAAGGATACTCTTGTCGTCGCCTTTGAAAGCGCGCCGATTACTATGGACCCCCGTTTCGCAACTGATGTGCAGTCCTCGAGACTCACAGAACTTATTTTTAACGGATTGGTGAAGTTTGACAGAAATCTTGAAATAGTTCCCGACCTCTGCGATAGGTGGGAGATGGTGGATAGGGATAAATTCAGGTTTTATCTGAAAAAGGGAGTGAAATTTCATACCGGTGAGACTCTGACGGCAAGGGATGTTGTCTATACCTTTAAATCGCTTTTGTCCGATGAATTCAAGTCTCCTCTGAAGGGTGCCTACGATTTTCTGCGGGATGTGCGCGCAGTCGATGACTATACGGTGGATTTTACCCTTGCCTATGAGTATGCTCCTTTTCTTTCGTCGATGACAATGGGAATAGTGCCTGAAGACTATGCAGGGAAAACAGGAGAAAAATTTTCCGATAATCCTTCAGGTACGGGCGCGTTCAGATTCGATTCAATGTTGCGCGAGAGGGAAATTCGGCTTAAGGCGAACAAAGATTATTTTAAAAAAGGACTTCCGAAGATAAACGGCATAGTCTTCAAAATCGTAAGAGATGAATCCGTAAGAGCGCTTCAGATGGAAAACGGCGATATCAATTTCTGTGAAAACGCTTTTTCTCCCGACACATTGGATAGATTCTCGAAAAATGACAATCTTTCCGTTGTTCGCGACAAAGGCACTGATTATTATTACATCGGCATAAATATGAAGGACACTCTGCTCGGAGATATCCGTGTAAGGAAAGCGATCGCTTACGGAATAGACCGCGACTCCATTATCAGGAATTTCGAGAAGGATAACGCGGTAATCGCGCGCGGTCTCCTACCCGAAGGACATTGGGCGTATAACGGTGATGTGTCTTATTACGATTACAATCCCGAAAAGGCGAAAGAGATATTAGATAAAGCGGGTTACAGGGACCCAGATGGCGACGGACCGAAGACGCGTTTCAACATTATCTACAAGACCACTTTTGAGGAGAGGAGCAGGAAGTTCGCGGAGATTTTTCAGGAGCAGATGAGAAAAATCGGTATTGGCATAGAAATAAAAATGTATGAATGGGCAACATTCTACAGCGATATCAAGGACGGAAACTTTCAGCTTTTCAGGCTGAAATGGGTAGGTGTTACGGATCCCGATCACTATTATGAAATCTTCAACTCCTCGAGAATTCCTCCCGTAGGGAAGAATCGCGGTTTTTACAGGAATTCGGAAATTGATGAGCTTACAGAGCGAGGCAGAAGGATATTTGACATTGGAAAGCGAAAAGAGATATACGGCAGAATTCAAAAAATAGTTGCCGATGATTTGCCTTACATCAGCTTGTGGCACGGAGTTAACAACGCTGTAATAACAAAGAATATCAAAGGGTTTTTATTGTATCCCAGAGGAGAATTTGATAGTTTAAAAAAGGTATATTTTAATGCCGCGCAAAGTGATTGATGCTTTGACGGGGGATTACAGAAAACAAAGAGGCAGAGTGAAAAAATGGAAAAACTTATTGAAAAAGCGCATACGCTTGTCGAATCGCTTCCCTATATAAGGGAATTCAGCGGTGAGACTTTTGTGATCAAATACGGCGGAAGCGCAATGCTCAACAAGGAATTAAAGGAAAATTTCGCTCTCGACGTGATTCTTCTCAAATACATAGGCATTAATCCCGTAATCGTTCACGGAGGAGGTCCTCAGATAGGGGACTTTCTCAAGAAGATGGGAAAAAAGAGCGAGTTTGTATCAGGCAACCGCGTGACTGACGATGAGACCATGACAATCGTTGAAATGGTCCTCGGAGGCACGATAAACAAAGAAATTGTAACTCTCATCAACAGGCACGGAGGAAAATCAATCGGATTGACGGGCAAGGACGGAAACCTGCTGAAGGGGAAAAAAACAAAGGTTCCCGGTGAGGAAACAGGAAAAAACGGCAAAAAGAAGATGGTTGACATAGGAAGGGTGGGTAAAGTTGTAAATGTATCGCCCGAAGTCATTCTCGAGCTTGACAGAAGGTTTATTCCCGTAATAGCGCCGATAGGCATCGATAAGGATGGACAATCCCTCAATATCAATGCCGATATCGCCGCAGGCGCCATTGCCGGAGCGCTCAAATCAAAGAAATTCGTTGCTCTTACGGATACTGAAGGAATACTTGATGATAAGGGAAGAATTGTTTCATCAGCGAATGAAAAGAAAATAAAAAAATTTATTAAAAAAGGCGTAATCAGCGGAGGAATGCTTCCTAAGGTAAAGTGCTGTCTTGACGCGATTGACAAGGGAGTGCAGAAAGTTCATATTATCGATGGAAGAATAAAACACGCGCTTCTGCTCGAAATCTTCACCCGCGAAGGAGTAGGAACGGAAATTGTTGCGGATTAATCGCCTTCATTATTTTAACTGGATTTTTTCGTCTGAATTTCTAAGAAGATATGGGTAAATATTTGCTTGTCGCTGTGGGACTGATGCTGGTTATCGAAGGTATTCCCTATTTCTGTTTTCCCGAAGGAATGAAAAAAGCGGCATCGATGATAAGGGAAATCGACTCGAGAAATCTGAGAGTTTTCGGGATAATCGCCATGATTGCGGGACTTTTGCTTATTTATTACGGCAGGGGGTTTTTTGATTAGATTTTTGAATATGGATGAGTTAAGGAGGTTTGAAAATGTCTACATTTGATATTGTGAGCAAAATTGATTTTCAGGAAGTTGACAATGCCGTGAATATGGCAAAGAAAGAGCTTTTTAACCGTTATGATTTCAAGAGTGTTAAAACATCGATTGATTTTGACAGAAATGAAAAGGAAATCCGTTTGAGTACTTCGGACAAGATGAAAGCTGACGCTGTTGCAGATACTTTGAGGGTGAAAGCTTCTTCACGGGGAATAGATTTGAAATCCTTCAGTTTCGGCGCGATAGAAGAAGGATTGGGTGGTACGGTAAAGCAGATTATAAAGGTGCGCGAAGGTATCGACAAGGAAAACGCGAAGAAAATTATAAAGATGATAAAGGATACAAAATTGAAGGTGCAGGCGCAGATACAGGACAATCAGGTAAGGGTTAACGGGAAGAAGATTGACGACCTTCAGGAAATAATTCAAATGTTGAAGTCATCAAATCTCGATATGGCATTGCAGTACGTTAATTTAAAAAGGTGATTAAATGGAGTGGAAAGAAAAATATAAACCGGCGGTACCGAAAAGATATCTTCTTCTTCTCGCGGGACTGCTCTGGCTTTTTGCAGGTGTGCTTCTTTCAACGATAGGTCTATTCTGGATATTTCCCGTAAAACATCAGATGGTATTCTGGCTTATGCCGTTAGCTGTTGCTTTGGGCATAATTAAAGGGAAATTTGTTCTTTATAAAGCTGCAAACAGGGCGGTTATAAGAATATACGGGCATCCCGAAAGGGCTTGCTTTGTCAGCATGTTTTCGTGGAAGACGTGGATTCTAATAGGTTGTATGATGTCCATGGGACAGGTTCTGCGAAGTCTGCCTTATCCCCACGATTACCTCGGATTAGTATATGTCCTCATAGGTCCCGCGCTTGCAACATCTTCGATAGTTTACTGGAAAAGTTTTTTTAATTACTCTCCCGCGGGAATTCAAAAGAATTAGAAAGAATTGTTAAATATAGAAAATAAAAAAGGGCAGGTTTTAACACCTGCCCTCTATGTTTTTATTTGTTAAAAAATCAGCTTTAGTCTTCCAGTCCGCTCCAGGGCGCCTTGTGCCATCCGTCTTCGTATGAAGTGACATAGAAAAGCGTAAGCTTCATATTGCTCATTCTCCACTTTCCGTCATCGCATTTTCTGTATTCGTCATCTTCAAGCCCGCATATCCATACCCCTTTTCCGTTTGCCATTGTGCTTGTCTGCCAGAGATACCAGTTCGCTTTTGCCGTTTTTTCGCCTGTGATGGTAATTCTCGGTTGAAGGAAAAAGTGTGCTCCGAATACGAGCGACTTGCTTGCATTTTCGAAAAATTCCTTGATTTCCTTGTGTCCCGTGTACTTTCCGAATCTTTCCCCACCGTCCCATACTGCGTCTTCGGTGAATATTCCCATCATCTTTTCCGGATTGTAGGAATCATCGCAATATTCCGAGTATGTGGCTTTTAGCTGTTTAATGGCTTCAATATCTTCAATGGCCTGTATTCGTTTTTCAAGGTCATCTAAACTCATTTTTCCCTCCTTTTGATTTGTTGAATTATTTAAAGAACAGCCTGATACTGCAATCACGACTGCAATCAGCGGTATGATATTTTTAAAATATTTTATCATCCTTTGTTCCCCAAGAGAATTAGTTTTATACAGTAAGCGATTATAAGGTGTCAAGCAGATATCATTGAAGGAGAAAATGCTTTTTGCGACAGATGGGAACTTTTTAATTTGTCCGCCCTTTCGGCTGTTGTTCAACATTACCGAAGGTATATGAAAGAATTTCCATCAGTTTAAGATTCTGCTTTGAAAGCATGAGCAAGTTGCCCACAATGGAATAAAACAATATGCTGTGGCGTGTTTTTGATTCACCGTTTCTGACGCGTTCAACCTGATTTTGATTCAATTTTTCTACGATTTCTTTTAACTCATTGTCTTTTTCGGAAATACATTTAAACTTGCTCAAATCTTTGTTGCATAAGGCAGTTTCCGTATTTTGCAGAATTTCATAAAATATTTCGCCAACCTCTTTAAGTTCTTCCATCTGCACTTCGAGAAGCATTTTGTGATGGTTTTCCACATGGTTATAACATCTCTGCACGATGTCGCGGTAACCGTCGGAAATTCGCTGTATGCGGCGGATTGTTTGACCGTAATTGTAAGATAATTCGATATCGCTTTTTTGTAGAAGACGCATACACTTAAAAACATTGGCGATAGTGATGTTTGCCCATCTTTGTATTCTTTTTGTTTTTTCCCTTTCCCGCGAAAGAATATAATTATTGTGATAATTCAGCGCATTTAAGGTGGTTTTGAGAGACTCGCGTATTTCGTGGATTAAAATTCCCATATGTTCGAATGTCATTGAAATCGAACTCTCAACATCGGTGATTTTTTTGAGATTAAATACAAGCTCTCTTTTCTTAAAGTCCAGTTCCTCGCTGTGCCTTCTATGGTTTTTCACAATCACGAATCCGCCTGCGGCAAGCAGTGCCAGAAAGCCCGCTGTCTTTCCGTAAAAGATTATAACGGAAACGACGAAGCAGAGTGAAAAAGCGGACATTGCCGTGAAAAACCAACCCGTAATGACCGTAACCACTCCCGTGATTCTATATACGGCGCTGTCCCTTCCCCACGCTTTGTCTGCAAAGGAAGAGCCCATAGCTACCATAAATGTGACATAGGTCGTCGAAAGAGGCAGTTTGTGCGATGTTGCATAGGATATTAAGCCGCTTGCAACCATTAAGTTTACCGATGCGCGGAGAAGGTCAAAGGAAGGACGCTTCTCGGCATCCGCTTCGACTTTATATTTTGTAGTGTCAAACCTTTTGTTTATCCAATTATACAAAAAGGCAGGGCTTATTGTCCTGATTAACTTGCCGGAATTCAGCACTGCCCTTACAATGACGCGGGAAATAAAGGCGGACTCGTATTTTTCTTCGCCTTCATACTGCTGTGCAAGGCTTATTTCAGTGCTTGAAACTGTCCTTGCCTTTTTTGATATCCACAAAGTGAGTATCATAATCGCTCCCGCGACAAGAAGAAAATATGTTTCCGTGGGTACTTTCTGCTCGAGTGCGGACATGGATACGGTAAGGGGAGAGTCTGTTGCCATTGCGGATATATACGCGTGATATCCCGCCATGGGAACGCCTATGAAATTAACAAGGTCATTTGCGGCAAATGCCATTGCAAGGGCAAATGTTCCCATAAGGACAATTGGCTTAAAAATATTAACCTTCATGAAAAGCAATAGCTGAAGAAATGCCGCAGATACGAAAAAGATGGATATAAGAATCGTGAAAGTGTTTCCCTTAATCCATGATATGGTTTCGGGGGAAATAAAGGATGCCCCCTTTGCACCCTTAATCAATATAAAGTATGTAATAGATGAGAGGGCAATACCTCCCCATAGAGCGCCGAAACGCTTCATCGTTTTTGTGTAATCGAATGTGAAGATGATACGGCTTACAAACTGCAGTACTGCGCCGAAGATGAAAGCAACTATGACGGAAAGAAGAATACCGAAGATGATAATCATCGCCTTGCTTGTGTTTATGTATTTCGATAAGTTGACGAGTCCTTCGTTATTGTCCATTATTTTTAGAACGGAAACCGCGACTGCGCCTCCGAGCAGTTCAAAGACTATGGAAACGGTCGTTGATGTGGGAAGGGCGTATGTATTGAAAATGTCGAGAAGAACAATGTCCGTGAGCATTACGGAAATGAAAATTATGATAAGCTCGGGCATTGTAAATAAATCGGGATGAAAAATTCCCTTTCTTGCCACTTCCATCATCCCGCTTGAAAATACTACACCAATAAGTATTCCAAGGCTTGCAACAATCATTATAATATAGCGCGGCGCTACTTTTGACCCCAGAGATGAATTGAGGAAATTGGCGGCATCATTGCTCACACCTACCGTCAAATCGAAAACGGCAAAGAGGGCAAGAAATAAAACTGCAATGAAAAGTATTTCTAATCCCATTGAAATTTACTCTATCTTCTTTTGGAAAATCATTCCAATATAATTCTATCAGATTGAGGTAAAATTTAAAAAAATTATTATCTAAAAATGAAAAGTAATCTATCAGAAAAACCTTTTTGAAAATCGTTCTTCTTCTAAATAAAAAGCGTATTGAAGTCAACCAATTCCGTAATATTTTTTGATAAGCCATCAGTCCGGTTTCCTTCTTAATTGACTTAGTCCCTCACTTCAGTTAAAATTAGATAAATATTTACCCCATTAAGTAAGGATTTTATATATGTTTGGACTTGATTCTTCGCTTATCCCGGAAGGAAGTATTTTATATCTCATATTAAAAGCGGGGCTTGTGGTAAAGCTTGTAATCATTCTTCTGCTTTTAATGTCGGTAATTTCGTGGGCTATAATTTTTTCCAAAAGCATTACCTACCGTAAGGCATCGAAGGAGTCCTCAAACTTTCAGGATTTTTTCTGGAAGAGCAGAGACCTCAATTCCGTTGACGACAATATTCTTCAGTTTAAATACTCTCCCGTAGCGCAGGTGTTTCATACGGGATATCAGGAGTTTCGCAAAATCAGCGGGCACACCAAGTCGGAGAAAGACGGTCCAAAGGAAGAAGGTATTTCACCTAGAGTGATTACGGGAAGCGCAGACGGCATCGACAATATCAGCAGGGCACTCAGAAGGGCATCGGTTTCGGAAATTACCAAGCTTGAAAGCTCTCTCACTTTTCTTGCCACAACGGGCAGTACCGCGCCTTTTATAGGGCTTTTCGGGACGGTTTGGGGAATTATGACTTCTTTCCACGGTATCGGGCTTAAAGGCTCGGCATCTCTCGCAGTTGTCGCACCGGGAATATCGGAAGCGCTCATTGCCACGGCAATAGGTCTTGTAGCGGCGATTCCGGCGGTTGTCGCCTATAACTATCTGTTAAGAAGAGTACGTGTGCTTTCCAGTGAGATGGAAAATTTCTCTTCCGATTTTTTGAATGTAATTAAAAGATATCTTATGCAGGATTCCGGAAGGTAATTGTCATGGAACCGATGAAGTCCGAGATGACAACGCTTTCCGATATCAATGTGACTCCTTTTGTTGACGTTATGCTCGTTCTCCTCGTAATTTTCATGGTTACCGCGCCTATGCTTTTTCAGGGTGTGGATGTTGACCTTCCTGAGGCGAGCTCGAAACAGAATGTAGAGTTGAGCAATGAAGAACTTATTTTAAGTGTTGCCTCCGACAAGACAATCACTCTTAACAAGGAGCCGATTTCCCTTGACGAGCTTTCCGGTAAGCTGAGAAGCCTTTCTCAGGAGAAAAAAGCAAAAAGTCTCTATCTTCGCTCAGATAAAAACGTCCCTTACGGTTTTGTTGTTAAAATTATGGCCGCGGCGCGCAGAGCAGGCATATCGCGATTGGGAATGGTCACTGAGGAGGAACAGGAAGGCGCAAGATAATGAAAGCCAAAGAAGATGCCACTGCTAAAAATAGAAAAAAAATATATTTTTTTCTCGGTTATCGTTCATACGCTTTTACTGTTGCTCATTGTTCTTCTTTCTGATTTCGGCACCCGTCTCTATTTACCCGCAAGCGCGATTTATGTTGATATTCTTAAGTCAAGAAAACCGGAAGTAAAAAGTGTCACGAAGGTGAAGACCGATACTCCGGCAAAGGAAAAACCCGTAAAAACAACAAAACCTCCCGCTAAGAAAAAGGAGATTAAGTCCTTAAAAAAGGATGTGCCTGAAAAAAAGAAAACACCTCCTGAAAAAATAAATCCGGAAAAAAGGAAGAAGGAAATCACGCCTGAAAGAAAAGAGAAAAAAGAGGAGGTCAAAATTGAAGATGTGGCAGTTGATGACAAAAGCTTTGAGAGAATGATGGAAAGCATAGACGATATTTCCCGTGAGGTTAATAAAAAAAGGGCACTGGAACAAAGCAGGTCGGTTGCAATGAAAAGAGAAGGGGAACTGAAGGGAAACATAGAGGATGTGCGATTCAAATTGTATTATGACAGCGTTTGGTATGCCATAAAGGAGTCATGGATTCTTCCGGATATACCGGGAGTTGATGAAAATAATCTTTCAGCCATAATAATGCTCAGAGTGCGAAATGACGGTGAAGTTATCGCAATGGATTATGAAAAAAGGTCGGGTAATTCGCTTTTTGACGAATCGGCGATGAAGGCAGTAAAAAAAGCGAACCCTCTTCCCCCGGTACCCGAAGGGTTGTCGGACGGAATTCTTGAAATAGGCGTGAGGTTTATCCCGGAATGAAAAATAAATATTCCTTATTGAATTATGCTTTTACCTTCCTGCTGATGTTTTTTGTTTTACCGGCGGATATTTCCGGCGCGAAAGAAAAAGTGTACATTGATATTAATTCGCCCTATTTAAGAAAAATTCCTATATCAATCGGATGTACAAGAGATGATTCAAAATCAATCCTGAAAAAGATGTCGGAAGAAACGGCAGATGTTTTAAAAGATGACCTGCAGTATTCGGGATACTTTTCAATTAAAGACATTTTTCAGAAAAAAGAATCTGAAAAGGAGGACAGAAAAGTTTTTATCTCCACCCTCGATGATGTATCACTCTACGCCGATTGCCGCGTCAGTTACGCAGATGAGGAGGTGACTGCGGAATTCAGACTTTATGACGCTGTTGAAGAAAGGTTTATCATAGGAAGGAGATACAGGGGTAGGGCAGAGGATTTGAGAAGAATAGTACACAGGTTCAGTGACGAGGTTTTAAAAAGGATTACCGGAATTCGCGGGAGTTTTGAATCAAAGATAGTCTATGTGTCCGGCGGCAAAGGGCAAAAAAGTCTTGTGGTTTGCGATTATGACGGAAAAAACGCGAAGGTAATCAGAAAGGATGATGACATTATCGCATCTCCCGTGTGGTCGCGAAAAGGCTCAAAAATAGCTTATACTTCATACAGAGAGGGCAGACCGGAGATGTATGTAATCGATTTTGACAAAGGCGCGGAAAGAAAAGTGTCTTTGCCGGGAAATCTCCCTCTTGCGGGGGACTGGTCTCCTTCGGGAAACAGGTTAGCCGTCACGCTTTCAGTGAAGGGGAATGCCGATATTTATGTCCTGGACCTTGACAGCGGAAAGCTCACGAATCCATTCCCCGGCAGATATCTCGATTTATCGCCTTCGTGGTCGCCTGACGGCAGGAAAATTGCCTTTACATCTAACAGGCACGGGAGCCCTCAAATATTCATATATGATTTCAGCAGAAACGATGTGAGAAGATTGACTTACAGCGGAAGTTACAATACTGCCCCTTCGTGGTCACCTGACGGCAGAAAGATTGCATTCATTTCCAGGACAAACGGAAGGTTTCATATTGCAACCATTAACGCTTCGGGGACAGGTATGAAATATCTCACTTCCGAATCGGGAAACAATGAATCGCCTTCGTGGTCACCGGACGGAAGATTTATAATATTTGCATCTGATAGGGATGGGGTGTATAAAATATATATTATGAAGTCTGACGGATCGGGAGAAAAAAGAATCGGTATGAGCGGAGGAAAAGAAACCGAACCTCAGTGGAGTTTGCGTAGTCTTGATAAATAATAAACCTTTTTATTGCCGGAGGAATTAAAATGTCTTTTAAAAAAGCAAATAGTTATTTTTTATGTCTTTTTGTTGTTGTAATTTCTTTTGTATTTCTTATGAGCTCCTGTGCGAAGAAGGCAATGGTTAAGGATGAGTCAGTGCCTGAAGTTAAACAGGAAGAGGTTAAAAAAGCCGAACCGGAAGTAAAGGAGGAGATGCCCGTTGAGGTTGAAAAGGAAGTGGATGAAGAAGCTTTGAGAGAAGAAATTCTGAGGAAAGTTGCCGGAAGTGTTCAGGATGTCTTTTTCGCTTTCGACAAATATAACCTTTCCGATATGGCGAAAAGGAAACTTGAATCCACGGCATCGGCGCTTAAGGAAAATTCTGGTGTCCGCGTGCTCATCGAAGGGCACTGTGATGAAAGAGGCACAATAGAATATAATCTCGTACTCGGCGAAAAGAGGGCAAATGCGGCGATGGACTATCTTGTAAACCTTGGCGTATCCGCCGACAGACTTAATACAATCAGTTACGGAGAGGAAAAGCCTTTTGATTCCGTCCATAGTGAAATAGCGTGGGCGAAAAACAGAAGAGCGCATTTTGTCCTGAAATAGAATTTCTTTTATGAAGGGAAAACAATTGTGCCGTAAAAGGGAGTTTCATTCGTTCCTTTTAATATTTTTCTTCTCTATCACACTGCAACCGGGTTGCGCGTTGAGGCAGGATGTTGATTTATTGAGAAATGACATCAAAGAACTCGATGCCCGGTCCTCTCTCATAGAAAAGAAGATATCAACTCTCGACGCAGAAACCATAGCAAAAAGATTTGAGGAAAAAATATCCGATATAAGAAAAAAGCAGGCCCAATTATCTTCCGATATGGATGAGCTTTCAGGTGATATCGCCGAAATTCAGGGCACGTTGAACGACAGTGAAGCAAACAAGGCGAGTGAAAGCAAAGTGGAAGAAGAGTTGGCGCGCCTTAGAAGCGAGATTACCTCCCTTGCATCAAATCTTGGAGAACTCAGGGGAAAGATGGGAAGTGGGAATGACAATCGAAAGGATGTGAGGAAAGAGCCAAATGAAGTTAATGTTTCTCCGGAAGAGGAGCAAAACGACTATAAAGATGCCTACAGTGATTATCTGAACGGTGATTTTGGCAGTTCTCTGAAGAAGTTTGCCGGATTTTTGGAAAAATATCCAAAGAGCGAATATGTGCCAAATGCCATGTATTGGATAGGCGAGTGTTATTATTCACAGGAGAAATACAGAGACGCGATTTCCGAATTCGGAAAACTCATTAAAAAATATCCTGATTCCGGCAAGGCGCCTGCCGCCTATCTCAAGGTAGGATATTCATTTCTTAAAGATAAGGACAAAGATGCCGCGCTTAACGCTTTCAAGGCGACGGCTGAAAAATTTCCCGGCACAAAAGAAGCGGAAAACGCTCTGAAACTGATAAAAGAGAATTCCGAACAGAAATAGAATTTACGAAACAGGCTTCATAAGCTGGCCACAGCAGTATATCTTTCCGCCTCCCGCTTTCACTATGACTATTTCTCTTTTGCAGATATTACAGCGAAGGCGCATTCCTTCCGTATAAGCGATTTCGTTGTTTTTATCGTTTGTTTCAGTCATGGATATTTTTGACTTTCATTTCCTCGTTACAGCAGATAAGGCTTGGGCCCGACCCCCACTTGGGATCGTTCAGCTTTACGATTTTTACCGTCATTCCGCATTTTGCGCAAATAAGAACTTTTCCTATCCAGTCGACCATATTGTTATTCCTCCCCTGTATGGGAATGTCTTACAGCTTATTTTCAATGTATGCCTTTTCACGAAGAGACTCAATAAATTTTTTCATTATTTTTTTGTTTTTCTCTCCGTAGAGAATATTTTTTATTTCTTCTCCCGCTTCGGCAAAAGGCATTAGCGAGTCGCTTTTGCGCTTTAGGAGTTTTAAAATGTGAAATGCTTCTTTTGTTTTGACGAGGATGCATTCGTTCACTTTAATATCGAATGCCTCCCTGAATTCATCTGCCAATTCTTCTTTTTTAAAGTTTCCGAGATACTGGTATTTGATCAGGTCGAAAAATTCGGTGTAATTCTTTTCAAGTTCTTCAAGGGGTATCCCGTTTTGAGCTTTTGCCAGAACTTCATCTATTTTTGTCCTGTCAATGGCATTTTCCTTTTTATCGGGCTCGGAGAACATAATAACGAGCTGCGCGAGCGTCACTTCACCTTTCTTCGTGAAAAAATCAATGTGCTCGTTGTAATAATCCTTTATCTCCGTTGATGTGATATTAATACGCGGTTTTATGGCATTGTTTAGAAGTGTCATCAATGTAAGCTGTCTTCTGACTTTTTCCTTGTAATCGCTCAGGGTGATACCCTCACTCCTCAGTGAAGCTTCCAAATTCGCGTCGGTCATCCCGAATGTTTTTTTCTGGTCCTCTATGGCAAGTTCTACGGTTTCATTGCTGATGGATATTCCCTTGTTTCCGGCTTCCTGATATTGAAGCTCTTCGTCTATTAAATTGTCGAGGGCTTTTTTTTGCAGATATTCCTCTTTTTCTTTATCACTTCTATTTTTAAGCTCTTCCGGGATTTCGTTTCTTAAAAGAATTATTTCTTTGCTTATATCGTTCATTGTAATCGGTTTGTCATTTACCAGTGCCGCTATTTTATCGACGACCTCTCCGCCGGAAACAGGGATAAGGTTAAAAAGCAAGAAAACGACTGAGAGAAATAATATGAGAAAAGTGTAATATTTTTTCTTTTTAATAAGGGGAGCCATTATTCTGTATCGTTTGTTATAATGTCATAAACCTTTGAAAGCGCGCTTTTGAGTCCTTCCGGTTTTTTACCGCCTGCCTGCGCGAAGTCCTTCCTTCCGCCTCCGCTTCCTTCTATCAGTGGTGATATTTCCTTTACGATATCTGAAGCGCTGTATTTTTCCGTAAGCGACTTCGATACGGCGCAGATGAGAGAAACCTTTCCGTCTATATTTGCGCCTGCGGCGACAATTCCTTCTTTAAGCGAATTCAGGGCATTGTCGGCAAAATTTCTAAGTTCTTTTACGGAAGGGGATTTCGTTTCCACGGCGAGCACTTTAACTCCTTTTATCTCTTTTGCCTCGCCTAAGACATCGTTCAGATTTTTACTCGATAAAGACGCTTCCAGAGATTCAAGTTTTTTTGCGAGAGAGCGGTTTTCCTCGATAAGCGCGGAGACCTTCTCTAAAACATTTTCCTTTCCCGTTTTGAAAAGCGAAGCTATTTCATCGAGTTTCCGTTCGTTCCTTCTCGCGTAAGCCGCGGCGCCTTCTCCTGTGCACGCCTCTATTCTCCTGATTCCGCTTGCAACGGCTCTTTCCGATAAAATCTTGAAAAACCCGATTTCACCGGTAGAAGCGCTGTGAGTGCCGCCGCATAATTCCTTGCTGAATTTTTCAATGGATATGACTCTTACCTTTTCTGTGTATTTTTCATCGAAAAGGGCGGTAGCGCCTGATTTTATGGCATCTTCGATATTCATAACTTCCGTGCTCACGGTGATATTCTGCCTTATGGTTTCGTTCACCATGTCTTCCACTTCTTCGATTTCCTCTGCGCTCATTCTTGAAAAATGAGTGAAGTCAAATCTCAGTCTGTCTGGCGCCACAAGTGAGCCTGCCTGATTGACATGTGAGCCCAGCACCTGCCTGAGCGCCGAGTGGAGAATATGCGTTGCTGTATGGTTATATCTGATATTCGACCTTCTTGTCTTGTCCACCCGGCAAAGCATCTTGTCGCCACGAGATATTTTTCCCTTTTCGAGTTTTCCGTGATGTACGATGATATTGCCAAAGGGTTTTGTCGAATTCTTAACGGCGAATTCATTGCCGTTTGAACTTATTGTTCCGCAATCACCTACCTGTCCTCCCGATTCTCCGTAAAAAACTGTCTTGTCCAGCACAATGTCAACGTTTTCTCCTTTGTGTGCCGATTCCCTTTCACTGCCGTCACTTATGATTTTAAGAATTCTTGCCTCCGTTGTGTCGGATTCATAGCCGAGAAACTCCGTAGTGCCCACATCGCTGAGGATACGATTTATTTTTTCCTGCTCATCTGAACATTTTTTCGAATTCCTTGACTGCCTTGCCGCTGACCTTTGGTTTTTCATACATTCCGAAAACCCCTCAAGGTCGGTTTCAAGTTCGAAATCACCGAGAATTTCATTTGTAAGGTCAAGAGGGAAACCGTATGTGTCGTAAAGTTTGAAAGCAAGGTCTCCGGGGAATATTTTCGAACCGCTCTCCGACTGCTTAATGTCTTCTATGTAGCCGCGAAGAATTTGAAGCCCCTGCTCGAGGGTTGCCGCAAATTTTTTCTCCTCATTGCTCACGACTCCTTTTATCACCTTTGACGATTCTTCAAGCGCCGGATATGCCGCGGACATATGGGAGATCACGTTTTGGCACATCTTGCTGAAGAAAACATCCTTGATTCCGAGCATTTTTCCGTGCCTTAGCCCTCTTCTCAGGATTCTTCTCAGTACGTAACCCCTGCCTTCGTTTGAAGGGAGTACGCCGTCCGATATGAGAAAAACCGATGCCCTCGCGTGGTCGACTATAACCCTTACAGATGTGTCATTCGTTTCGTTGCTTCCGTATTTGTATCCCGTAAGTTTGCTCACTTCATCTATGAGAGGACTGAAAAGGTCTGTGTCAAAATTTGATTTTACGTTCTGCGCCACGGCGGTTATTCGTTCAAGCCCCATTCCCGTATCGATGCTCGGCTTGGGAAGGGGGGAGAGAGTGCCGTCGGCTGACCTGTTAAACTGCATAAAAACAAGGTTCCAGAGCTCAAGGTATCTGTCGCAGTCGCACCCCGCGGCACATTCCGGTTTCCCGCATCCTGCCTCTTCTCCCTGGTCGATTAGTATTTCGGAGCAGGGACCGCAGGGACCTGTGTCGCCCATTTGCCAGAAATTGTCTTTTTTGCCCAATGTAACAATCCTGTCGGCGGATACTCCGGTGTTTTTTATCCACAGGTCGCGTGATTCGGGGTCGTCTTCGTATATGGTTATCCAAAGCTTGTCAGCGGGAAGCTTGATTACATTTGTAAGGAAATCCCATCCGTATTCGATGGCTTTTCCCTTGAAATAATCTCCGAAAGAGAAGTTGCCCAGCATTTCAAAGAAGGTGTGATGCCTGCGGGTCTTTCCCACCACCTCGAGGTCGTTATGCTTTCCGCCCGCGCGAACGCACTTTTGAACCGTCGTTGCCCTCGAGTACTCTCGTGTTTCTTCACCCAGAAATATGCTCTTGAACTGAACCATTCCGGCGTTTGTAAAAAGGAGAGTGGGATCCTGCGAAGGCACGAGGGAAGAACCGGGAAGAACTTTATGACCCTTCCCGGCGAAGTAATCGAGAAAAAGCTTTCTTATTTCATGACCTGACAGCATAGGGTTTTATTAATAAAAAGGTGTTTAAATTGGGCTTTTTGTTAAATTAAAAAGCGGTTGATGTCAAGGATTTAGATAGAACGGAGAAATGCGGTTATTACAAAGAACGATAAATATTTCCTGATGAAGCGAAAAAATCATTTTTCTTTCATTTGTAAGGGGATAAAATAATTTGACAATTAAATTCCGCTTATGTAGAAGAGAGCGGTTAAAAATCTAATTTATCAGTCCTTTTTTAGGAAAATCAAATTCAAAATAAAGGAGTACGGATTATGGCAATTCGTGTTGGTATCAATGGATTCGGAAGAATCGGGAGAAATCTTCTTCGCGCGAGCAGCAATGACAGTGAAATTGAATTTGTTGCGGTTAACGATATTACAAGCCCGGCGACTCTCGCTCATCTATTGAAGTATGATTCCGTACACGGCACGGCATCCGCTGACGTAAGTGTCAGTGATGATTCCATTACATTCGGCGGTAAAAATATTAAAGTAATGGCGCAGAGAGACCCTTCAAATCTTCCCTGGAAGGATCTGGGAGTTGATGTTGTCGTGGAATCAACAGGACTCTTCAGAAAAAGGCCCGATGCTTCGAAGCATCTTGAAGCGGGAGCAAAAAAGGTGATAATTTCGGCACCTGCGGGAGACCCTGACATCACCATAGTTATGGGCGTTAACGATAAATCATATGACAAGGGAAAACATAATATAATCTCGAACGCTTCCTGTACTACGAACTGCCTTGCCCCTGTGGCGAAGGTTTTGCTCGATAATTTCGGAATCGAACGCGGTTTGATGACGACCATTCACTCATATACAAATGACCAGAGAGTTCTCGACCTTCCGCACTCCGATATGAGAAGAACTCGTGCCGCGTCGCTTTCAATGATACCTACCACAACAGGGGCGGCTAAAGCCGTTGCGCTTGTAATTCCCGAACTCAAGGGAAAGGTTGACGGAATGGCAATGAGAGTTCCCACGCCCAATGTTTCAGTTGTTGACTTTGTTGCAGTTTTAGGGAAAAACGCCACCGCCGATGAAATAAACGACGCTCTCAAGTCAGCAAGCGAAGGTCCTATGAAAGGAGTCCTTGCTTACACCGACGAGCCGCTTGTATCCATAGATTTTAACGGTAACTCCAATTCGTCCATAGTTGACGGACAGCTCACATCTGTAATCGATGGCAATATGGTCAAAGTTTTATCGTGGTACGATAATGAATGGGGTTATTCCTGTCGCATAAGAGACCTTATTAAATTTGTTTAACGGGAATTACTGAAGAGTGTATAGTTTTGAATAAGCTGACAATTAAAGATATTGAACTTAATGGCAAAAAGGTGTTTATCCGCGTTGATTTCAACGTGCCGCTGAAGGATGGTGCCGTTGATGACGATACGAGAATCAGGGCGGCGATAGACACGTTAACTTACGCTATTGATAAGGGTGCGGCTCTCATTCTTGCGTCGCATCTCGGACGCCCAAAAGGAAAAGTAGTGCCTGAAATGAGTCTTAAGCCGGTTGCTGAAAGGCTTTCACGGCTTTTGGACAAACCCGTGCAAATGGCGCCCGATTGTATCGGAGAAAAGGTAAAAGAGATGGCGGAGGCGCTTAAGGAAGGCGAAATACTTCTTCTTGAAAACCTCAGGTTTCACGAAGGCGAAACAAAGAATGACGAGGCCTTTTCAAAAGAGCTTGCATCACTTGCAGATGTTTACGTAAATGACGCTTTCGGTTCATCACACAGGGCTCACAGCTCGGTTTGCGGAATCGCAAGTTATCTATCTCCCGCCGTATCGGGATTTTTAATGGAAAAGGAGATAGAGTTTCTCGGAAAATCTTTTGAATCGCCTGAAAGACCTTTTATCGCAGTGCTCGGAGGCGCGAAGGTGTCTGATAAAATACAGGTTATAGAATCTCTTATCGAGAAAGCCGATGCTCTTCTCATAGGCGGCGCAATGGCTTATACGCTTTTAAAGGCAAAAGGGGCTGAGGTAGGAGCGTCTTTGGTGGAAGAAGACAAAGTGGACCTTGCATCTCAGTTGCTCAAAAAATCGGAATCTCAGGGAGCGGAAATACTTCTTCCTGCAGACCATATAGCGGCAGGCGAGATAAGTGAAGATGCCCAAACGGTTACAACCGAAGGAACTGATATTCCCAATGAATTGAAGGGCGCGGACATAGGGCCGAAAACGGTAAGACTTTACAGCGAAAAAATTAGTCAGGCAAAAACCGTTGTCTGGAACGGTCCTATGGGGGTTTTTGAAATAGAAAAATTTTCTGCCGGAACAAAAGCGGTTGCCGAAGCGATTGCGTCGTGTGGAGGAAAAAGCATAATCGGAGGAGGCGATTCTGCATCTGCGGTAAAGAAGATGGGTCTTGCCGATAAATTTTCACACGTTTCCACGGGCGGCGGAGCGTCTCTTGAATTTTTGGAAGGCAAAGCGCTTCCCGGCGTGACATCACTAACGGATAAATAAGAAGGAATCAGCAAAATGAGAAAAACGATAATAGCGGGAAACTGGAAAATGAATATGACCATACCCGAAGCCGTTGCCCTCGTAAGGGGTATATGGGATAAATGCGGAGACCCGGAGGGCGTTGAAGTAATCGTTGCGCCTCCCTATACGGCACTTCACGCTGTTTCGCAGAATATTGCAGGCACTGAAATAAAACTTTCGTCTCAGAATATCTTCTGGGAAGAAAAGGGCGCGTTTACGGCAGAAATTTCACCTCTTATGCTCATTGATTCAGGATGCACTCACTGTATTATCGGTCATTCCGAAAGAAGGCAATTCTTCTCAGAAACCGATGAGACCGTGAATAAGAGATTGAATGCGGCATATAGTCATAGACTGATTCCTATTTTGTGCATCGGGGAAACTCTCGAAGAAAGGGAAGGAAATAAAACGTTTTCCCTAATAGAAACACAGGTTAACGGTGCTCTCGCAGGAGTCGATGCGGATACATTCAAAGGCACAATCCTTGCTTATGAGCCCGTTTGGGCAATAGGCACAGGGAAAACCGCGACACCTGAGCAGGCGCAGGAAGTACACGCTTTCATCAGAGGGCTCATAGAGAAAAAATACGGTAAGGATATCGCCCGGGATACATCTATTCTGTACGGCGGAAGCGTCAAGCCTGAAAATGCCGGTGGATTGATGTGCAAAGAGGATATTGACGGAGCACTTGTAGGCGGTGCCAGTCTGAAAGCGGACAGCTTTTCGGGCATTGTTAATTTTAGAAAGGAAGGAAAATAGGATGTATACTTTTTTGTTAATATTCCATGTAATAGTCAGCATATTTCTCATTCTCGTGGTTCTTCTTCAACAGGGAAAAGGAGCTGATATGGGAGCCGCCTTCGGCGGGTCAAGCCAGACACTTTTCGGAAGTTCCGGATCTACGGGATTTTTGGGAAAACTTACTACCGGCGCGGCGGTTACTTTTATGATTACATCTCTCATTCTCTCCTCTATGAGCTCGAACTCAGGTTCAGATTCGGTAATTCCCGATTTGGAAACCGAACAGCCCGTCGCCGAGCAGACATTGCCTGCCGAAGAAATCCCTGTCGGGGAAGAAGACATTGCCAATAGGGGGCAAGTTGAGGAAAATCCCGATGAAGCGGCGCCTTTGGTAAACATTCCTGTGAAAGGCCAATAAGTAATGACGTCTCCGGAAGGCGCAGCGAGAAGGACTCCCCTCTATTCCACCCACGTTAAGTACGGCGCAAAGATAATAGATTTTCACGGATGGGAGATGCCCGTTTACTATTCAGGCATTCGCGATGAGCATCTTGCCGTAAGAAGCAACGCGGGAATTTTCGATGTCAGTCATATGGGATATGTTTCCATTCGCGGAGAAAACGCCCTTGCCGCTGTGCAGAAAGTACTGACTGCCGATGCGTCGTCTATGGTTGATGGCGCAGTCCTTTACGGGCTTCTTTGCAATGAAGACGGGGGTATCGTCGATGATGTCACGGTGTTTAAAATTTCCGAAAGTGAATATTTTTTCTGCGTGAACGCTTCCAACGTACAAAAGGATTTTGAGTGGATTAAAAAACAGGCCGGAAATATCGCTGATATTGAAAATGAAAGCGATGAGAAGGGAATAATCGCCCTGCAGGGACCCAACGCGAATGAGATACTCGGACAGATAGCCGAAGACGTTGACCTCAAAACAATCCGTTTCTTCAATTTCACGCGTGGTAGAATCGGCAGTGACGAAATGATTTTTTCACGAACGGGATACACGGGGGAAAAGGGTTTCGAGCTTTTCTTCGAAAGAAACCGTGCAGAGGTAATATGGGAAAAAATAATGAATGCAGGCGGGGATTTCGGATTGAAACCTGCGGGATTGGGGGCAAGGGATACGCTTCGCCTTGAAATGAAATACACTCTTTACGGAAATGACATTGATGAAACGATTACTCCTCTTGAGGCATCGCTTGACCGCTATGTAAGTTTTGACAAGGGGGATTTTGTGGGGCGCGACGCGCTTCTTAAGCAAAAAAACGAGGGAATTCCCAGAAGACTTAATGGATTCAGACTCATTGATTCCGGAATCCCGAGGGAAGGTTATGATGTAATTTCGCAGGGCAGAGTAATAGGCAGGGTCACAAGCGGAAACCGCTCTTTGTCCACAAACGCCTCAATCGGCATGGCGCTGGTTGAAACGCCTTATGCTAAAATCGGCACGGTTTTTGAAATTTCAATAAGAGGAAAGAATGTAAAAGCGGAAGTTGTAAAGACGCCTTTTTATAAAAAATAACTACTGATTGGCATTTAAAAACATAAATTAACATGGAGGAAATATAATGAATTGTCCTGATGATCTCAAATATACGAAAGAGCACGAGTGGGCTAAAGTCGAAAACGAAAACGAAGTAAAGATAGGAATCACCGATTACGCGCAGCAGGAATTGGGTGATGTGGTATTCGTGGACATTTCAGGCGCAGAAGGCACTGAAGTAACACAGGGTGAAGCCTTCGGCTCGATTGAGTCAGTTAAAGCCGTATCTGACCTCTATTCTCCCGTAACTGGAAAAATAAAGGAAATTAACCCGAATCTTGCCGATCAACCCGAATTAGTGAACAGCGATCCTTACACCGAGGGCTGGATTGTAACGGTGGAAGTGGAAGATGCTTCTCAGCTGGATTCTCTCCTTGATGTGGCTTCATATTCGGCATATGTGGAAGAGGAAAGCAAGGATTGAGATATATACCGAATACAGATGCCGACAGGGACAAGATTTTAAAGAAAATCGGAGTATCTTCTTTTAAAGAACTCCTTTCCGATATACCCGAGAAGGTTCTCTTAAAGAAGAAGCCCGATATTCCCGGTCCTTTCTCTGAAATCGAAGCGGAGAGAAAATTAAAGGAGCTTGCCTCGCAGAACGCTCCTTCAAAGGGATTACTCAGTTTTGCGGGCGCAGGCGCGTATGACCATTATATTCCAGCCCATATCGAAACCATTGTGTCAAGGTCGGAATTTCTCACGGCATATACCCCTTATCAGCCGGAAATAAGTCAGGGGACTCTTCAAACGATTTATGAATACCAAAGCCTGATTTGCGAATTGACCGGACTTGACGTTTCAAATGCCTCGATGTACGACGGCGCGTCGGCGCTTGCCGAGGCGGCTATGATGGCGTCAAGAATAAGAAAAGGCAATAAGGTTGTTATTGCAGGCAATGTACATCCCTCTTACAGGGAAGTGGTAAAAACATATCTGCGGGGCGTAGAAATCGAACTTTGTGAAATTCCCGCGGAAAACGGAATCCTTGACATTGAAGCCCTTAAAAAAGAGCTCGATGATAATGTGAATGCCTGCATATTTCAGTACCCGGATTTTTACGGATGCCTGCCTGACATAAGGGAATATTGCGAAGTTGCGTCTTCAAGAGGCGCTCTTATAGTTTTTTCCGTTGACCCGATTGCCCTCGGGCTTTTTGAAAGTCCGGCGAAATTCGGAGCTGACATAATAGTCGGTGAAGGGCAGGCGGCAGGACTTCCGCTTTCATTCGGAGGACCTTATCTCGGTTTTTTTGCCTGTAAAAAGGAGTATATGAGGCAGATGCCGGGAAGAGTAGTCGGCGCGACGAATGACTCTCAGGGAAGACGGGGGTATGTTCTTACCCTTCAGACAAGAGAGCAGCACATAAGACGCGAGAAAGCGACTTCCAATATTTGTTCGAATCAGGCATTGGCAGCACTTGCGGCGAGCATCTACCTGATCAGTCTCGGCAAAGAAGGAATAAAGGATGTTGCTCTTCAATGCTATGCAAAATCACATTATGCCGCAAAATGCCTTTGCAATATCAATCAGGAAATTGAGGCTATAAATGATCTGCCATTTTTCAAGGAGTTTGCTTTGCGTCTTCCTGTTTCCGCGGGAAGCGTAGTGGAAAGAATGAGTATCGGGGGAATTATTCCGGGAGTTTCGCTGAATCGTTTTTCCGAAAAAGCGGATAACATTCTTCTGGTTGCCGTTACGGAAAAGAAGAGCGCGGAAGATATCTCGTCCCTCGTGAGCAGTATGGATAAGATAATCAAACAGCTGATGTAGAAAAACGGATTTTAGATTCTATGAAAAGCAATTATAATAAACTGATTTTTGAAATAAGCTCTGAAGGAAAGAAGGGATACTCCCTTCCGCCTTTGGATGTGCCTCAGGCATTTCCCGGAAAAGAAGTGCCGGAGCACCTTTTGAGAAAGGATTCGCCCTCTTTGCCCGAAGTTTCCGAGCCGGAAATAATCAGGCACTTCATAAACCTTTCAAGAAAAAATTACAGTGTCGATACGGGATTTTATCCTCTGGGGTCCTGTACTATGAAATACAACCCCAGAATAAACGAAAAACTCGCTTCCCTTGAAGGATTTAAATCGCTTCACCCATTTGCCCTTGAAGAAAATTGCCAGGGCGCGCTCGAGATTATGTACGGGCTTTCACAGATGCTTTCAAAAATAAGCGGAATGGACGCAATAACTCTTCAGCCGTCAGCAGGCGCGCAGGGAGAGATGTGCGGTACACTTATAATCAGGGCATATTTCAAAGACAGGGGAGAGGAAAGGGATGAGATAATTATTCCAGATTCCGCTCACGGCACGAATCCGGCAAGCGCGGCGCTTGCGGGGATGAAGGTCAAAACCGTGAAATCGTCGCCGGAGGGTGAAATAGATATAGACGCGCTCAGGAAGGAAATAAATCCGCGCACTGCGGCATTGATGATAACTAATCCCAATACGCTGGGGCTTTTTGAAACCGGAATACTCAATATTGCAGATGCGATTCATCAAAACGGAAGCCTTCTCTATATGGACGGCGCAAACCTGAACGCAATGCTTGGGATTATGAGACCCGGAGATATGGGGTTCGATATTGTGCATTTTAACCTGCACAAAAGTTTTTCGACACCTCACGGTTGCGGCGGTCCGGGCGCAGGTCCGGTGGGAGTCAGGAAGGAACTTTCAGAGTTTTTGCCAATGCCTCTGGTTGTAAAGAAGAGCGAGCATTATCACTTTGATTTCGGTTCGGAAAAATCCATCGGGAGACTCCACTCCTTTTACGGCAACTTCCTTGTAATGGTGCGCGCATATGTGTATATGCTTACTGCGGGACCTGAAGGAATGAAGGAGATAAGCGAAAATGCCATTCTAAACGCGAATTATCTCAAGGAGTCCCTCAGAGAATATTATGACCTTCCTTTTGATAGAAAATGTATGCATGAATTCGTGCTTTCAGGGGAAAGGCAGAAAAAACAGGGAGTGAAAACCCTTGATATAGCGAAAAGACTTATGGATTTTGGATTCCACCCCCCTACAATATATTTTCCGCTTATTGTTCACGAAGCACTTATGATAGAACCTACGGAAACAGAGAGTATGGAGTCGCTCGATTCCTTCATCGACGCGATGGTTGAAATTGCCAAAGAATGTAAAGAAGATCCGGAAAAAGTAAAAAACGCGCCTCATAACCTTTCTGTATCGAGAATGGATGAAGTAAAGGCGGCAAAGACCCTCGATTTAAATTATTACTCGGGAAAGCGCACATAAACGGTTTTCAACAGAGCAATCCCTTTTTCTTGAAATATTATTATCCCTTTATATAAGTTATCTTTGTCTTTCACGTATAAATAAAATGTAACAGGATATGGATATGAATGCTGAATATATCGCGGAATGCCTTTCTGAAAGGAAATGGCGTCTTGTTGAATGTCCTTCGTCGGACGCGTATTTTAATATGGCGGCAGACGAATATCTGATGAATTACACAAGGAAAACATCAACGCCTTGTCTTAGATATTACCAATGGAAACCATCTGGAATATCAATAGGTTACAATCAAAATGTTAAACAATTTCTTGATGTTGATTTTATATCGTCGAGAGGTTTTCAGTGGGTGCGGAGAATTACCGGCGGAGAAACGGTTTTTCATCACAATGACCAGACTTATGCCGTAACCGTGCCTGAAGGCATTATTTCTTCTCCTAAGACAAAAAGCCTTTATTTCTTTGTGCATTATCTCATAGGGAAAGCAATTGAGACATTTGGCATCAGGCTTGATGAATTGCAGACGAGGGATTCAGATGCCCGTTTGAAGTATTTTAACTGTTTTGCCGCAAAATCCGATTATGAATTGTCCTGGCAGGGTAGAAAAATTGCCGGCAGTGCCCAAAGGAGGACAAAGGGAGTATTTCTTCAGCATGGCGCGATAATGAATGCCGTGGACTATGAAATTTTGGATAGAATATTTCTAAATGGCGGGAATTTGCCGATAAAAGGTGTAGAAAATTTGAGAAAAAAGCTTTGCGGAATCAAAGATATTCTCGGAGAAGAAATTCCGGAGAGAGAACTTAAAGATGCAATAACGAAATTATTTGGAAGTTACGGAATTGAATTTGTCGAAAAACCTTTTAGATCGAGAGAAATTGACGAGATTAATTCCTTAAAGGAATCATTATATTGCCTTCATTCGTGGAATAGAGAGGGCAGAAGAAAGAAAAGTGATGGACAGTAAAAAATTTCTTAAAGAGTCTGCGCAACGTGCGGTTCAGAAAGGGGATGTAAGAAAGGCGCTAAAGCTTTATGAAGAGCTTATAGAATCGGTTCCCGATGATATGCAAGCGCGCAATACTCTGGGCGACATCTATTCGAGAATCGGAATGGTCAGCGAAGCGGTAAACTGCTTTGTGTATATAGCAAAAGAGATGTCCGCGCGCGGTTTTTATCACAAAAGTATCGCAATGCTTAAAAAAGCTGTAAGGCTTGAGAAGAACAATCCTGAAATATACCGTGTTATGGCTGATGCTTATTCCGCGCTTAAACTCGTGGGCGAAGCGCGAAATTCTTATAACTGGCTTCTTGATTACTACTCGAAGCAGAAAGACAAAAAAAATGAAATAGAAACGCTGAGAAAGCTTTATGACCTCACTCCCAATGATCCTACAGTGAAAAAGATTCTTATGCAGGCGCTTTCCGATTCAAATGAAGACGAAATAGTTTTTGAGCAGTATTACAAGGTGGGAATGGATGCTTTTGAATCGGAGAACTACGGCGAAGCATATTCAAGTTTTATTAAGTGCCTGAAATCCGAATCCGGGAGCAATGACGCGCTTTTTATGGCGGCAGAATGCCTTCTAAAAGAAGGGAAGATTGCCGAGGCGTCTGCTTTTGCCGATGAGCACAAGATTTCAGAGATGGAAGACATCCGCGCCCGGAAACTTTTGAGCAGAGTTTTCTATGCCTGCGACAAAACTGCTCAGGCTCTCAATATGGTGAAAAAAGTCCTTGAAGAGGAAGAGGATAATATTGAATACGTGAAACTTCTTGGAAGAGTTTACGCGAAGCTTGGGAAGAACGGCGAAGCGGAGAATATATACAAAAAGATTCTTTCAAAGCTCTATGAAAAGAAAGAGTACGAAGAATTTCTCAATATGTGCGCCGAGCTCGATGACGAGGAGTTGCTCGATCACGCCACGCGCGAAAAGAGAGCGAAGATTTTCGAGATTAAAGGAGATAAAAAGGCGGCGGCGGAAGATAACATTTATCTTTCAATATCCTTTGAAAGCGACGGAAAACTAATGGAATCCCTGATTTACGCGGAACGTGCCTTAAAGCTTTGTCCCGATGATGAAAACATAAAGAAGCAGGTTGACGGGCTCAACAAAAGCATTAAGGAATCTGAAGACAAACTCCCGGCAGAAGATGAAGATATCGCCGAATTTATTATGGAAGACGATGCCCCTGTCGTTGCTGAGACTGCCGTAAATTCGCATACTTCCAATGTCGCTGAGAAGACCGAAGTTCTTTCAGGGGACGAATCAGTGGAAAAATCTTCAGGTGAAAACGATACATTATTCAATCTTTCACAGGAGCTTCAGCAGGACATCGAAGGAAAAAAGAAGCCCGGAAGCAAAATGATAAACAACGGTAAGCCAATCGACGTGGAAGACACTCTTGTGGATTTTAAAAGGGCAGTTGATTGCACGATAGAGGAAAATGACAGCCAGACACATTTTGACCTCGGGATTGCGTATATGGAAATGGAGCTTTTTGCAGAAGCAATAGATGAATTTAAAAAAAGCATAGGCAATTCCCGTTTTTATATGGACAGCATCATATTTACGGCAAGATGTCTCTTTTATATGGGAAACAGTGAGGAATCTCTCGATATACTGGAAAATGCCCTTGAAAAATGCAGTGAAAACAGCGAGGAATGTCTTCTCATAAAATACAACAGAGCTTTGTTATATGAGATGATGGATAATCCCAAAAAAGCCCTGTCTGACTACAACGATATATTGGACGAAAATCCCTTCTTCAAAGATGTCAAGTCAAGAATAAGGAATATGGACAAACAGAGCGCTTAGCATCTCCTTGACAAATTTCTTCTTGTGTGGAAATACACTCCTCTTGTAAAATTTATATATATTTTGAGTATGAATTATTTTGTTGGCTTAAAAATTATGAAGAAACCGGTGAATAAAATAAAGTTGGTAGTTTATGCTCTTTGCGGAATAACAGCCCTGTTATTTGTGGGCGCTCTTTCCTTTTTGATGGGAGCAAGGCATCAGGAAAGCGTGCAAAAGCTGAATGGCAACTATCTGCAAAAGAGCAATGAATTGCTGAGAAGGGAGAATCAGAAATACCGCGAAGATATTTATATGCTGAAAACTCAGTCGGAGAGGGTGAATGAGCTCGAGGATAAGCTTAAGGATATTTTCGGGTTGAGTACGGAAAAGGCCGAAAATGAAAAATCCGCTTTGGACAAAAGAGGTTTGGGAGGTCCCGAAAGCTTCACGCAGTATTCTATGATTTACGGACACAATTTCTATGACAAGAACGCGGAAAATCTTTTCGATACTCTTTTAATGAGAGAAAAAGTCTTTTCTGAAATAAATGATTTTTTTACAAGACGCAGATTTTACAGAAGCAGTCCTCCTTTCGTATATTCATTTTTGCCGGTTCCGGGAAGGATAAGGTCGCGCTACGGAACAAGAATCGACCCAATTTCCGGAAAGGTCTCCTTTCATAGAGGTATAGATATTTCTTCCGCTTACTGGACGCCTGTGAAAGCGATTGCTTCCGGGTCTGTAAAAGTCGCCGGCTACGACTATTCCGGATACGGGAGAAAAGTTATTATTGACCACGGTATGGGATTTGAAAGTCTTTATGCCCATAATGTGCGCCTCAATGTGAGCAGGGGGGATGCAGTGGAAAAAGGAGATGTGATCGCCTATGTGGGAAGCAGCGGACGTACAACGGGACCGCATCTTCATTTCGAATTAAGGTATAATGACCGCACCGTTAATCCTGTCCTCTATTACTACAGAAACAGTAAATCCTGATATTATTTATCCTGAGTTTTCTGCCCAAGTATCTCTCACTGTTATTGATTTCATCTGATTGACAAAGGCTTTGCCTTAGATGTAATATTGAAAAGTCACATATTGATTAATAGTGATTTAAAAAGCAATATAAGCTGAAGAGAGGAAAAATGTTTAAGTATATTTTTAAGAAGATTGTAGGAACGAGAAATGAACGTGTTTTGAAGTCAATGGTGCCGGTGCTCGATGAAATTAACCGATTTGAACCTGCCATATCAGCTCTTTCTGACACTGCCCTGAAAGATAAAACAGAGGAATTCAGGAAGAGGATTTCCGCAGGGGAAACTTTAGACGATATCCTGCCTGAAGCCTTTGCGGTTGTAAGGGAAGCATCGAAAAGAACGCTCGGAATGCGCCACTTCGATGTGCAGATGATAGGCGGAATAATTCTTCATCAGGGAAAGATCGCGGAAATGAAAACAGGTGAAGGCAAAACGCTTGTTGCCACACTACCCGTCTATTTGAATGCCCTTAGCGGGAAAGGCGTCCATGTGGTTACCGTCAACGATTATCTTGCGAAAAGGGACTCCGACTGGATGGGGAAAATTTATAAATTTCTTGGGCTTTCAGTGGGAATTATTCAACACGACATGAATGACGAGGAGAGATATGCCTCATATCATTGCGATATAGCCTACGGTACGAACAATGAATTCGGATTTGATTATCTCAGGGACAATATGAAGTTCAGGCAGGAAGATAAGTGTCAGGGCGAGTTGAATTACGGCATTGTCGATGAAGTTGACAGCATTCTCATAGATGAAGCGCGGACACCCCTTATAATATCAGGACCCACAGATGAATCGACAGGCAAATATTATGCTGTCGATAAAATCGTTCCCCACCTCAAAGCGGAAGAGGATTACACAATTGAGGAAAAAACGAGGACCGTCGCTTTAACGGAAGAGGGAGTTTTAAAGGCGGAGAAACATCTCGGAGTTGACAATCTTTATGACCCTAAAAACATCGAGCTTATCCACCACGTGAATCAGGCACTTAAAGCTCACACACTTTTTAAGAAGGATGTGGATTATGTCGTGAAGGATGGCGAGGTAATGATTGTTGATGAATTTACGGGACGCCTTATGCCCGGAAGGCGATACAGCGATGGTCTTCATCAGGCGCTTGAAGCCAAGGAAGATGTTAAAATCGAAAATGAAAATCAGACCCTTGCCACGGTAACATTTCAGAATTATTTCAGAATGTATAACAAGCTTGCCGGTATGACAGGTACCGCGGATACGGAAGCTGAAGAGTTTCAGAAAATATACAATCTCGAAGTTATAGTAATACCCACAAACAAGCCACTCAGGCGAGTCGAGCATTCCGATGTAATCTACCGCACTGCAGAGGAAAAATTCGATGCCGTAGTCGATGAAATCGAGGAGTGCTGCAAGGCGGGACAACCCGTTCTCGTGGGAACCATTTCCATCGAAAATTCGGAATTGATAAGTGCTATGCTCAAGAAGAGAGGAGTAAAGCACAATGTTCTCAATGCCAAGTATCACGAAAAAGAAGCCGAGATAATCGAGCAGGCGGGAAGAAAACAGGCAGTTACAATTGCGACGAATATGGCAGGCAGGGGAACGGATATCGTTTTGGGAGGCGTTAACCCCGAAACAAAGGAGAAGGATGCCGAAAGGGAGAAGGAGGTAGTATCCTTGGGCGGAGTGCATATCATAGGTACCGAGAGGCATGAAAGCAGAAGAATCGACAATCAGCTCAGAGGAAGGTCAGGAAGACAGGGAGATCCGGGATCGTCGCGCTTTTACCTTTCAATGGAGGATGACCTGTTGAGAATATTCGGAATGGAGAAAACCTCCAATATTATGGAAAAGATAGGAATGGAAAAAGGCCAGCCGATCGAGCATCCCTGGGTAACAAAGTCCATAGAAAGAGCGCAGAAGAATGTCGAGGGGCATAATTTCAGCATCAGAAAACAGCTTCTCGAATATGACGATGTAATGAACCAGCAGAGGGAAATAATCTATCAAATGAGAAATGAAGTTCTCGACACCGAAGAAATTGAAGAAACGGTGAAAGAGATGATAGAGGAAGTGATAGAGGCGCTCTTTGAGGAATACGAGGCGGAAGAGGATTTAACAGAACAGCGAGAGCATATAATTGATTCCATTCAAAGACAGTTCAGAATCGATATTCAGAAGGAAGGAATCAGTTTTGAAAATAAAGAGTATGGCGAAGTTAGAGATGCCGTAACGGATTTGCTTGTAGGGATATATAAGGCAAAGAAGGAAGAGAGGAAAAACAAGATAGGCGATGAAGCAGATGAGCTTGAAAGAATGATCGTGCTTCAGGCAACCGATATGCACTGGAAAGACCATCTTCTTTCAATGGACCATATCAAAGAGGGAATAGGGCTCAGAGGATACGGTCAGCTTGACCCTCTCGTTGAATACAAGAAAGAAGGTTTTGCCATGTTTTCCGAAACAGTGGAAAAAGCTAAAGATGATGCTCTTGAACACCTTTTCAAGGTTGAAATAGTCGATGAATCCGAAATCTACGAAAAACAGCAGAAGAAGCTCGAAAATATCAGAATGAATCACGGAGAAGGAGAAGAGAAAAAGCAAACTGTCAGGCGCGGCAGTGAAAAGGTTGGAAGGAATTCACCATGTCCCTGCGGAAGCGGCAAGAAATATAAAAAATGCTGTGGCTCTTCCGGGAGGGCAGTGGCAAATTAGCGCCAATTTTAAATTGCCTTTTTCATCGCTTTCGCCCGGTTCAGATTTACTTTAAACAGTTTCATCAAGAAACAGAGTGAAAAAGAAAAGTCCTATAACGCTTTCAATTCTTTTTGTATTAATCGTCATCGCTTTTTGCAGTTCCTGCAAAAGTGCCGCTCAAAGGGAGGAAGACGAAAGACTCTCTATCCTCTACCATAATGCGGGTGTGAAATTATTTTCCGACGAAAGATATGATGAAGCCCTTAAAAATTTCGAAAGCGCTGTCAAACTGGACAGAAAAAATGCCTACTATATAAATGACCTTGCCCTTGCCTACTCCATGCTCAGGGAATATGAAAACGCGATAAGGTATTATAAAAACGCTCTTCGCATAAAACCCGAAGCATCGGAAATAAGAAACGGGCTGGCTTCGGCAATGGCAATGCAGGGAAATCTCGCAGATGCCATAATCCAATGGGAAAAGATTATCGACGACCCTCTCTATAAATCTCCCGGAATGGTTTACTATAATCTGGGAAATGCCTATTTTATGCTTGATGATATTGACAGATCTGAAAAGAATTTTTTAAATGTGCTGAAATATGCGCCTGAGCATATAAGAAGCCTCTATTTTCTCGGAGTTATCTATGACAGGCGAGGGAACCTGAAGGATGCGGCGCGCTATTATGAACGCTCTATTGCCGCGGACCCGGATTTTGCGCCCTCCCATTTTAATCTGGGAGTGAATTATTTTAAGAGAAGTTTTTATGATGAAGCAATGGGTGAGTTTAACTGGATTATCTCATCAAGCAATGATGAAGGACTCAAGATAAAAGCCCGTGAATATATGAACAAAATAACGGGAATTACGGGAAATTATTGATTTTTTCTGAATGTAATTACGGGGAAATTTAAAGCAGGGGACTCAAATTAAAAAAGAGGATGTTTTTTAAAAAAGTGTGCTTTTTGTTTTCTTCATCCTTTTTCTTTCCTTAACGGAATTTGCCGAAGAACTTGATGCCGGGTCGGGAATTTATGAAACCCTCATACTTGAAACTCTACAAAAGCGGTGAGCTTGAAAAACGTGCTGAAAGATTAAATGCCATCCTTGAATCCTGTACTCTCTGCCCCCATAAGTGCCGTGTTGACAGAATCAAAGGCGAAGGGGGGAAATGCGGGGCAGTCGCAGTTTCCCTTGTTTCAAGCTCAGGTCCTCATTTCGGCGAAGAAGCGCCTCTGGTGGGCGAGTTCGGTTCCGGCACAATATTTTTCGCCCATTGCAACCTGGGGTGCATCTTCTGTCAGAATTACGACATAAGCCATTTGGATAAAGGCACTGAGGTAAATGCACCGGATTTGTCCGCGATTATGTTAAACCTGCAGAGATTGGGATGCCATAATATCAACCTTGTGACACCCACGCATTTTATCCCTCAAATAGTTGAAGCTTTGTCGATTGCCGCAGGGAGAGGTCTTGAAATTCCCATTGTCTATAACTGCGGTGGGTATGAAAGTTTGGATACACTGGAATTGCTCGATGGAATAATTGATATCTATATGCCCGATGCCAAGTTTTTTGATGATAAAAGCGCGTCGGAGTTCACAAACGCTGATGATTACCCAAAATATGTGAAGTCTGCCCTGATTGAAATGCAGAGGCAGACAGGCGATTTAAAAATAAACAGCAGGGGAATTGCTGAAAGAGGACTTTTGATTCGACATCTCGTTATGCCGGGAATGGCGAAAGATTCAAAAAATATCTTGAAGTTTATATCAGAAAAAATATCATCAAAGGCATATGTGAATGTAATGGGGCAGTATCGCCCCTGTTTTAGGGCTGAGGATTACAGAGAGTTAAACAGAAGTCCTGAACAAAAAGAAATAGACGAGGTGCTTAATTATGCGCGGATACTGGGGCTTACAGGAGGGATTTAAAATTGTCCGATAAAATTCTTCTTCATACGTGTTGTGGTCCCTGCGTAATTTATCCTCTGGAAGAGTTACGAAAAAAGTTCGATGTGACTTCCTTTTTTTACAATCCAAACATTTACCCTCATCGGGAATATGAAAGAAGAAGGATTACAATGGAAGAATATCTGAGGTCAGAAGGAATCCCCGTTGTATATTCCTCTGTTTCCGAAAGATACGAAGATTTTCTCACAGCCGTAAAAGGCAGGGAAGAAAGACGTTGTGAAGTCTGCTACAGAATGAGACTCGAGGAATCGGCAAAAAAGGCGGCGGAAAGGGGATACAAATTTTTTTCATCCACTCTTCTTTACAGCATTTATATGAATCATGAAAAACTGAAGGAATTGTCTCAGGAAATATCCCGCGCCTATAATCTTGATTTTGTGTATGACGATTTCAGAAGGGGATGGCGCAGAGGAGTGGAAGAGTCTTTAAAAATCAAGATGTACAGGCAGAAGTATTGCGGTTGCGCGTTCAGTTTCTCGGAGAGGAGTCAGAGAATAAAGGAAAAAGAAAAAAGAAAGCGCTCGAAATAAATCCTATGCCTTTAAATATTGGAAAAATTCTTTTTGTTACAGGAGTTGTAATCGCCGCAATAGGTCTGCTTTTTATCTTCTCAAACTCTCTGTTCGGTAAAATTTCCTTTCTGGATAAACTCGGGAATCTTCCCGGTGACATAAAAATTGAAAAAAAGAACTATACCTTTTATTTTCCCATTGCCACCTGCATTGTCATCAGCGTCATTTTAACTCTTATACTCAGGTTTTTTTTCAGGCGATAAGCGACAGGTGTTTTCTCCGCAAATTGAGAAACTCATTGTATTGAATGATATTTTTTGTATACTAAAAGAAAAAAATAATAAGCTAAAACTCAAGGAGATGAAATGGCTGAGAAGAAAGAAATCGAGGCATTGATTGCCAAACTAAAAAAGGAAGTAGATTCTCTAGTTAATGTGGAAGGTGAAGTTGATATAATCAAAGTCAGAAAGGCAAAGAAAAAGCTTAAAAGAGCGCAGAGGAAGCTCAGAAGCATAAATGACAGAGCCAATAAGTTAAAGGAAAAATCGAAGAAAAAGAGCGGGAAAGAGGAGAAGAAAGCTGAATCGGGCGAAGGCGCCGGTGAAGCGAAGGATGCGAAGAAAGAAGAAGAGGGCTGACAAACCGAATGCAGGCAGTTAAAAATCTGCTTTAATCTTTAAGTTTAAAATCTTTTGAATGAAAGACTAAGTCTGTACAGTTCTGTCCATATCCTCGAGGGCGCAACGGATTAAATCGTCAGCGGTATCACCATCCGCGGGAAATGTGGCAACACCGATTTTAGCGTCGGGCCAGCTTTTTTCTTCCGCGACTTTGTTCATTCTTTCCTTGATTATATTCACCGAGTTATCTGCGGCAAGATGCGAAAGGATGACAAAATATCTTCTGAAATCCTGTTGAAGGACTTTATCTGACTGTCTTATTGATTTTTCCACGTGTTCTACATCAACGGTTTTTCCGGGAAGGAAATAATGGATGCCTCTTCCTGCAGTACCCTTTATGTCCAGCACCAAAACTCCTGTTTTATGGTCATGGCGTTTTGCCCGCGCGATTTCCGTTGTTAGCATATTCTTGATTATATTTTTCCGTGCCGAATCAAATGACGTTTTTTGCCGTACAACGAGCATATAAAGCATTACACAGACAATAGAAAGCGCGGCAATGGCAGGCAAAAGTATTATCGCAATGGGAATATCGTTAATCTGGTTTTGCGAACAAGATGAAAGAAAAACGAGAAATACCGTTAAAGCGAAATAATTTATCAGTTTCATAAGAGCGTTCTCCTTTTTTATTTTATTTTTTTCCTGCTCTGTTTAACATCGACGTTATTTCCACGATTCTATCCTGAGCAAGTTTTGCCGCTATTATATCACTACAATCGTTAATTATAATGGAAAAAACTATCGGCTCTTTTTCTTCTGTCATTATATATCCCGAAAGGGATGATGTGCCGTTGATATATCCGCTTTTAGCTCTTATGTTTCTTTTCAGAGGAGAATTCTGAAGTCTTTTCTTCAGAGTGCCGTCTGTGCCCATTATGGGCAGGGAAGATATCAACGAAGGACCGTAATCAAAATCTGACCACGCTTGTTCAAGAACAGACGCTATAAGATAAGGCGAAATTCTGTTATCTCTCGACAAACCCGAACCGTCCTTTATTATCACATCCTTCAGTGAAATGCCGTTTCCCTTGAGATAATCTTTTTCTGCATTGACCGCTTTGTCTGCCGTTGCAGGAGGTTTTTCACGATTTCCGCCTGTCGCGATAAAAAGCTGGTCTGCAATGAAGTTATTGCTGAACTTATTCATATCCTCGATAATTTCCGATAGTGGTTTTGATTTATGGGAATAAAACAAAAAGGCGTTTTTCGGCGTGGTTCCTTCAATAATCTTTCCCGTGACGCGAATACCCGAGGATATAAGAATGCTTTTGAGAGTTTCTCCCGCAAAAAGCGAAGGATTATTGATTCGCACATAATCGCTGATTAAATTCTTTCCGTTATATACTCCTGATATTACGACTTTTTCCCTTAATCCCTTTTCGCCAAAAACATTGACATCGATATTATTATTCCTCGAAGAAGGAGAGGTTTTTATGTTGTTAGATACAGAAAAATAATCGGAGTAGGGATGTATTGATACAGAAGGTTTTTTATCTCCGAAAGGGGAAATATTGTACTCGATTGAGTTGAAATTTACAGATGTCGCCGAAAGTGTAGTGCCATTGACTTGAGTGGGGAGAGATTTTCCCGACAATTCCTTTGAGAAAAAGCTTCCGTCAACTATTATGTTTCCGACGATTTCCCTAATTCCGTACTGTTTAATTTTTTGAGCTATTTGCCAGATATTTTCAGGATAAAGTTCGGGGTCTCCCGTTCCCCTCATATAGATGTTCTTTCCTATTGCTCCCTTCGAAGGTTTTATGTCGCACAGGATGTCCGTGGTAAACCGGTATTCGGGACCAAGAGTGTATAATGCGCAGGCAGATGTGAGAATCTTGATGTTCGATGCCGGTATTAGTGGGGTTTTCGAATTTTCTTCAAAGATTACTTCCCCGTTTTTAAGTGATTTAATGAATATTCCGTAGCGGGAATTCGTAAAAACGCCTGAATCCGCTATACGAAGAATTTCCTTTTTCAGTGACTGTAGGGAATAAGTGCGTTCGGGTTTTTCCGCGGCAAGGGAAAAAAGCGGTACGAACAGGACAATGAGGAAAAGGGTGACAAATACAACATTTGTTCTATTAAAAGAAACGGCATTATTTATTTTTATCTTCATTATTTCACGAAAAGATTTACTTAAAAATTAATTATGGTCTATAACAATGCGTCGAGGCAAGTATTTTCTCCCCTGAAATGCTATCCCAGAGTGTAAAAATCGGAACGGTCTTCCTTGGGTTTTGGCAAAGAAGGAGAAGGAGGTTTTTTGGGTTTTTTAACTTTAATTTTTTCAATGGTTGCCGGTTTTTTTTCAGGTGTTGTTTCATTTCCTTTTTTTACAACGGGCTTTTTCGCGGTGTCATCTTTTTGCACAGATAAGGCAGAGTCCGGATTGCCGGCAGGGATTGTATCTTTTTGTTGAATATCATTCACTACAGGCGGGTTGACTATTTTTGGCTCAATGGATATCGTCCCTGCATTTTTTTCTCCATCGCTTGATAAAATAAGAATTAACAAGCCGGTGGCAACAATTAATATGACAGAAACAAGGATGATATATTTTAGGTTATTTCCTGTTTCATCCTGTTCCTGCGGTGAATAATCCAGGCGAAAAATCCTTTTGCAAAAAGGGCAACTTTCTAAACTGTCCTCGACTCTTTCGCCGCAAAAGGGGCAATTCTTGGAAGTTTTGCTCTGGGGCATTTACTCATCCTTCTCTTTTTTTATTTTGGAAATCCTCTCGTCAGAGCGTTCCAGTTCGGAATCTATCATACCTCTGAATGCAAGAAGCATCTCTTTTTTGGAATTGCAGAGGTGCGTTGCCACATCTTCAGGAAGTTTTGAAATCATTGTGTCTATGAGAGCATCGCCGATGTCCTTCAGTGTTTTTCTGTGATCTTTCTTTTCCTGGGTTTCATTCATTTCTTCAACACGTTCTTTACTCATTGTTCGTCTCCTCTCTTGTAATAATTTATTATCTTTCTAATCTATATGATAAGTTTTTTGAATGTCACTTTCAAATCTCTTTGCGTGTCTTTCCTTCGTATCAAAAATCCTTCTTGCCGGAAGAATAAAAGTCAATCCGAACAGAAATGCCGAAAAGCTGAGAAACAGCATCAATACCAAAAGATTTCCGTTTTTGCTGTAGATAATCGCGCCTACGAGCGCGTTGGTGGTTGCGCCTATGCCCACAAGGACTCTTCTCAGCATATATCCGAGAAATCCCTCCACTCTCAAAATATCAACGGGGTGCAGACGAACCCTGAATAATTCCCTTTCCGCCTTTCTTATAACCTGTTCGAGATTTTCCGCCATTTTATAAAAATCTTTTCCCTTTTGGAAAACCATCTCAAAAATATCTTCTCTCGGTTTCTTCATTGACTCCTTGAAAAGGTCCTTCACTACCGGAGTGCCGTCTTTAATGCCGTTGAAGGTTGGGTCAAACCTCATTCCGATGCCTTCAATCATAACCGCCGACTTGAAAAGATAGACGAGATTTGAAGGCAGGTTGAGTGGAAACTGGTAAAAAGTGGTAAAAATCTCGTTGGCAAGTTCCTTTATCTTTTTCTTCGACACCTTCTTCTTGTCGAATATGTCTGTCATTACAGAAATAGCGTCTTTCATTACGGAAATATTTATTTCAGGACCTATAATCTGAAGTTTTATCAAAGCGTCCACGAGTCCGTCATAATCTCTTCTTGCTCCGCATATTGCCGCGGAAACGAGATTTACCTTCGTGTTCTCGTCTATGGTAACTACCATACCGAAGTCGAGCAGGATTATTTTCCCTTCGCTGTTAACGAGTATATTTCCGGGATGAGGGTCGGCGTGAAATATGCCGTCAACAAGCACCTGATGGGAATAAAGATAAACGAGGGAGTTTATGAGATTTTTCGAATCGATGTTCATTTTCCTGAGATAGTCAATGTCGTCTATTTTAACGCCTTCATAATATTTCATAACTAGGACGTGTTTGGTCGTAAGGTCGTGATGAACTTCAGGTATTATGATTTTCTGGTTATCGGAGAAATTGATTCTGAATGTTTCCATATTTTCCGCTTCCTTCCTGAAATCCATTTCCTCTCTGATTATCTTCGAAAACTCTCTGATTATGATTGTGAGAATATTTATTTCGTGCGAGGGGTAGAGAAGGTCGAAGGTGTTGAGTATGCGAAACATTATTCTTAAATCCATTTCCACGATTTCCGGAATGCCGGGTTTTAAAACCTTGACGATAATGTCTTCTCCCCTGTATTTAGCCCTGTGTACCTGACCGAGCGATGCCGCGGCAATCGCGTTCGTGTCAAAGGACTGAAAAATATCATCAACGTCTCTTTTCAGATCTTCCTTTATTACATTCATTATTTGAGAGGAATCAATGGGTTCCACCTGATCCTGAAGCTTGCTTAATTCTTCAAGATAGGAGGGAGGTATTATATCCGCGCGACTGCTCAGTATCTGAGTGAGTTTGATGAATGTGGTGCCGAGTTTCGTTATGGCGATTCTGAGGTTTTCAGCCCGGCGACGATGCGCGTCATCGCTAATCCTGCGGGGACTCCCGAAAAAAATGTATCTTTTCCTGTCCCTGAGTATATTGACAAAAAAGGGAAAAAGAGAAACAACGACTCTGAAAGATCTTCCAAACATATGAAATGCCTGCCTTTATTTTTCTGTGCATATTAGCATAGAGCTACAATGATTCAAGGGAATTCGTATGGTTTATTTCCGGGCTAATTTGAATAAATGTGAGGATTAATCGCAGTTGACTCGTCTAATCAATCGGTTTTTTGTTCAAAATATCCTCGAGGCACTTTACAACCTTTCTGTCTATTTTGCCCTGCTCTGCCTCTTTCCGGAGAATTGACAATGCTTCTTTCTTTGTCTTCGGATTTCTGTAAGGCCTTTTGGAAATGAGGGCGTCATACATATCGACAACCGCTACTATCCTTGCCGTGAGGGGAATCTCATTGTCTTTAAGCCCTTTCGGATAACCGCTTCCGTCAAGCTTTTCGTGATGATACCTTATCGCATTGAGAGATGACGGATAGATTCCTTTAAGGGGTTGCATCGCGTTATAACCCAAATCGGGATGGCGTCGCACTATTTCCCATTCATTTCTGTTCAGAGGTTGTTTTTTGTTTAGTATTTTTTTGGGTATTCGCGCTTTTCCTATGTCGTGGAGAATTCCCGCGACTCTCACTGCCTCTACTTTTTCGCCTTTGAGTCCGAGTTTTTTCGCGATTTGAGCGGCAAGTTTTGCGATTTCAGGTATATTTCCCTTTCCCGGAGTATTCTGTCCCTCAACGAGATTGGCAAGGGACATTACGGTGCTTTCAGCGTTACTAAGCTTTTTGTTCAGTTTTCTAAGCTTTATAAGGCTTTTTGTGCGGGCGAAGATTTCTGTTTTTTCATAAGGTTTAGTTATGAAATCGTCCGCGCCTGCTTTAAGGCTTTTTTTCTTTGACTCCGCGTCGTTCAGGGATGTTACCATTATTACGGGTATGTGTGCTGTCTTCTTTCGTTCCTTCAAAATGCGGCAGACTTCATAGCCGTTTTTGCCGGGCATCATTATGTCCAGCAGGATTAAGTCTATCTCCGCCTTTTCTGCTATTTCAATTGCTTCGTCTCCGCTTTCAGCTTGAAGAATAGTGTACTTGAGGGAAGAAAGCAGTTTTTTTATCATCTTGATTGAGAGTGGAGAATCATCGACAAGAAGAATTACCGGTTTTTTTTCTGCCAGTTCGGATACATTCATTTCCAAGTGTTGAATACGGTTTTTCCCGCTTATTTTTGCGTGATGGAGAGAATGCTGAAGATTGTTCATCAAATCCATATGATTGTTGCCGTTGTCGGGATATGAAGCGAATCCCGCACTTATCGTAAGTTTCCCGTTGAATTCTTTTTCAATGCTGTGACGGATATTTTCAAGCGCTTCAAATGCTTCCTCGATAGAGATGCTTTCAAATATCACGGTGAAAACATCTCCTCCGTATCTTGCGCAAAAATCTTCATTAGAAGTATTTTCTTTGATAATGGCGGCGATTTTCTCAAGAGCTTCATTACCCTTGATTGAACCGAGAGAGCGGTTATAGAGAGCGAAGTGGTCAATATCGATAATTGCCACGCCGAAGGAATTAGTGTCTTTTTCGTGCTTTTCGATTTTTTTCCTGAGGGCTTCCTTGAATAAGCTGTGAACATACATTCCCGTCAGCTTGTCAATTCCCGCCGGAACGCTTGTTTTGATATTCCTGAATTTTAGATTGTTTTCCATATAAGACCATTAAAAAATTTGTTTAATAATCAACTGCATATCGGCAGTTCCGAAAGTTAAATTAGAATGTGAAAAACTAATAAGGGTATGAAAGTACCCGCAGAGGGCGCGATTATATGGAATAGAGGTGAGCTATTTCTTTTTATTTCTGTTTTTTCGAGATAAGAATTGAAAAGTGCTTTTATCTCGTTCATCTTATCTTTAGATGGCGATAAACCAGGACTTTTTAATAGATATATTGTGATAAAAATGTCAACAAACTACTTTGGACCCGCTGAACGGACTTTTTCAGGCATATTTTCTTCGAACTGTTTGAAGTTGTCATTGAAAAGAGACGCGAGCTTTCTCGCAGTATTGTCGTAATCCGTAGAATTTGACCATGTGTTTCGCGGTGATAGTATTTCCGAAGGCACTCCCGGCGCTTCATCGGGAACTAGAAATCCGAATACAGGGTCTTTGTGCATTTTTACATTGTCAAGAGAACCGTTAAGGGCGGAATTTAAAAGAGTCCTCGTGTGTCCGATTTCCATTCTGTGTCCCGTGCCGTAAGCTCCTCCTGTCCATCCGGTGTTAACAAGCCAGCACCTGGCATTATGTTTGCTTATTTTGTCCGCGAGTAGTTGCGCGTAAACGGAAGGATGGCGCATCATAAAAGGCGCGCCGAAGCAGGTGCTGAAAGTAGCCGTAGGTTCCGTGACACCTTTTTCAGTTCCCGCGACCTTTGCCGTGTATCCGCTTACGAAGTGATACATTGCCTGCTCCTGCGTCAGTTTTGCAATCGGAGGAAGCACTCCGAAAGCGTCTGCAGTAAGCATAACAACATTTTTCGGATGACCCGCCATTCCCGATTCAACTATGTTGGAAAGATGTGTGCGCGGATATGATGCGCGCGTATTTTCCGTAAAAGTGGAATCGTCGAGATCAACATATCGAAGGGCAGGATTTATGGCCACATTTTCAAGTATTGTTCCGAAACGTCTCGTGCATAGAAATATTTCCGGTTCGGATGTCTCGGAAAGGTTTATTACCTTGGCGTAACAACCGCCTTCAAAGTTGAATACTCCGTTATCGGACCATCCGTGCTCGTCATCGCCTATAAGAAGTCTTTCCGGGTCTGCCGAGAGCGTCGTTTTTCCGGTACCGGAAAGTCCGAAAAAAATAGCCACGTCTTCGGGGTCGTTTTTGCTCACATTTGCCGAGCAGTGCATAGAAAGAACATCCTGTCCGGGAAGTAAAAAATTGAGTGCTGAAAAAATGGATTTCTTTATCTCTCCCGCATACGCCGTGCCGCCTATTAAAACGAGTTTCTTGCTTAATTCTATGGCTACGAACGTTCCGCTTCGCGTTTCATCCTCATCGGGGTCGGCATTGAAGTTGGGGCAGTGAAGTACGGTAAAGTCCGGTATGAAGTTTTTAATGTGCTCCTTGTCGCGGGGGACCTGTATGAACATATTGCGGGCGAAAAGGCTGTGCCACGCGAATTCGGTGATGACGCGAACCGATTGGCGATATTGCTCGTCCGCGCCCGCATAGCAGTCCTGAACAAATATCGTCTTGCCCTGTATGTACGCTTTCATTCTCCTGAATAGGTGGTCAAACTTTTCTTCGGAGTATTTAACATTGACCTTGCCCCACCATATGTCTTTTGTGGTCTGTAATTCATCGACAATGTATTTGTCTTTTGCCGCGCGCCCCGTATGCTGTCCCATTCTCACTGCAAGAGGTCCGAGATGCGCTATCTGTGCCTCATAACGGCGGATTGCCTGTTCGTAAAGTTCAGGAGTCGAAAAATTCCAGCAGACGCGTCCGAGATTGTAAAAACCGAGATAATCAAGTTGATAGTCAGGAGTCAATTCTTTCTCTTCCATGGAGATTCTCCTTATAGTTTGGATCGAAATCTTTAAGATATAAATTCACATATAAGAGTTTATCATACTTATTGAAATAAACTATTTCCACATTCAATGAATACACATTTTGTTATGAAGTAAAATAAGAAAGAGATGTTTTTTATTGTGATTTTCTGTTGACTCCTTTTGTCATCTTCCGGTGCCTTTCATTGTCATTGCGCAGGTGTGACAGGGATCATTTTTTAGAAGCGAAAGCAATATCTCAGACAACAGTGATATGTACTGATTTCAATGATACCACTAAACTATTCCGCGACCCAGTGAGCGTTGGCAATTCCTTTCTTGTTGTGGGAATATACCATTTTTGATGGGGTAATCCTTATCAGTCTCATTATCTCTTTAGGAAATACCACAGGTTTGCCAATAGATTTTTCCATATCTTTCAGAATTGGTTTGAAAATTTCCAAACCATGGGCAAACTCTGCGTCGCCCTCTGTAAAAACATCGGCAATACCCCATATATTGACACCTCTCGTGCTTATTGCCTTTGAACCGGTGCCGATTCCCACGGCAACCCTTTTGTTTTCCTTCAGGTTATTGAATTTCTCTCCACCCTCGCTGAATATGTAAAGGGTGAGTCCCTCGTTTATGTAGTCCACCAGCGATATTCTTGGCGCTCCGTCATTGCCACAGGTTGCCAGTGAACAGAGAGTCTGCTTGTTTATGTAATCAAGGATTTCCTTTTCCAGTTCTTTTTTTGAGAGATGTTTTCTTTCTATTTTCATTGCCTTGAACGCTTCGTCAAGCATCTGCTCTCTTTCTTCTTCTGTCATTTCGTGTACACCCATGATTTCTCCTCCCCTTAAAAGTGTTTTGTTTATCTATCTTAATTAAAAAAATTATCAGGTCAAAAAAAAATTGCAATAAATGACGGTTCATAACTGCCTGTATCTGCTGACTCAGGATTGTCCGTTGATTATTTCAGGAAGTAGAAAAATTCACGGGAACGTCTGTTGATTTCTGTCTTTAAGTCTTTTTGAATATGTTGACGCAGGACCAAAAACTATATGGTCAGGAATGGGAGTGTGATAATTCTGTCTACTGGCGTAACTCAGTGAAAAAACAATTGCCGGGAGACGGAATCGAACCGCCCACACGAGGATTTTCAGTCCTCTGCTCTACCGACTGAGCTATCCCGGCACTCAAAAATTGTAAAACATAAAAACGGAATTTTATTTAAAGTAGCGCTGTTAAAAAGTCAATAGCTAATATTTTGACTG
>CAZJVM010000010.1:18612-52547 GCA_964549305.1 uncultured bacterium | reverse complement strand
TTTTTTTTAATATTCCTTTATTTTTATAAAATACTGAAATCTATGTTAATCGTCAATATTGGGGAAAGATTGACAACAGAATGGGGAAATAAAAAAATGCAGATAATGAGTTAATTTTAGCGGATAAATTTACAGGGACTGCCCGGGATTTTCCCGGTTAAAGTGGTTTTAAAATCAATATCAACTTCAGGAACCTATTCTGACTCCAAGGGAAAAGGCCTTTTTAAGTTCTTCTTCCCTTTCGGCAACCATCCCTCTTTTTATGTTTCCGGTACTCAGGACATCTCCCACATATTTCATCATCAGGTCTGTAATATTTATCGCCAAAACCTGAATCGCGAGCGCGCCGGAATATGCCATAGGGTCTCCCTGGCTTACGACGGATGCCGCCTTTTTCCCCTTTAAAAGTGAATTGACATCGGCTGAAACAATTTTTCCGTTTTCATCAAATACAGGTTTCATTTTTAGAAGAGGAATCGACCTCGTTAAAAAATTGAGCGTTGGAGCGGAAAGCGTCCTCATATGAACCGGAGTGCCGAAAATGAGAGCATCGGCATTCACCATTTTCGGAAGTATTTCAGCCATATCATCATCCTGTGAACACATCTTTCCTTCTGTTTTATCAGCCTGCTTGAGATGAAAACCACATCCCGTGCAAAAGTTTATTTTTTTATCGACTATATATATCTTTTCCGCGTTCACATGGGCAACACTGGCAATTCCTTCCACAACCTTATCTACAAGTATATCTGTATTGGATTTTTTTCTTGGGCTTCCCACTATTGAAAGGACATTCATATTTCCATTTCTCCCTTAAAATTTCTATTGCCGCTCATTTCATTGGCTTTGCAGTTTATCTATAGCCCATCTTGCGTGAGAGCTTACAAGCCGGTCTTCATCGCGCACTGCCCTCTCGAGCTCAGGCAAAGCTTTCCTGTCATTCGCGTTACCAAGGGCAACAGCGATATTTCGACGCAGGTAACTTCTTCCGCCGATAATCAATCCGAACATCTTTGCGCCGAATTTCTCGTCATACTCTTCCTGAGAAATATTGAGAAGCGGAATAAGGTGTGGATATATTTCTTCGTCAGGCAATCTGTCCCGCGTATTGAGTTGGACTTTCTTATTGTAAGGGCACACATCACTGCAAACAAGACAGGTGCCGATTCTGACACCTATCTTCTCTCTTATTTCAGTCGGAATTTCCCCCTTCAAGTGGCAAAGATAATAGATAAGACATTTATCAACCTGCAGATTGTAGGGAGTCGAAAGCGCTCCTGTCGGGCAGGCATCGGCACATTTCGTGCAATTACCGCAATTCTTTTCCACCGGGGAGTCGGGTTCAAGGCGCGCATCAGTTATAACGGTTGATAAGGATGTCCAGGTGCCGAGTTTTTCGCTAATTACGAGAGTATTTTTCCCGTAAAATCCTATCCCTGCTTCCACGCCTTTTATTTTTTGCGGAAATCCCTGAAAAGGAGAATCCCCTTTGTATCCTTCCGACTCGAGGAACTGCTGAAGTTTTGACGCCTGATTGATTGCCCTGTTCAATATTTTTTCATTGAGATAAAAATTCCCGATTGTCCCGCGCGGCCCGTCCGTCTGAGATGAATCATTTATATATTCGGGCCCGAAAAAGGAATTTCTTCCAAATACGATTACCGAACGCGCATTCTCCAGAAAATCTTCAGCATTATATATTCCCGACGCGGCAGACATCATAGGATTTGCCGATTTAAGAATATCCTGTGAAGCAAGCACCCTTTTTTTGTTCTCTTCACTGAAAGGTTTTGCGGAAGAAATTCCCACAACTTCCGCATTGCACTCTTCATAGAGAAATCCTTTTACTTTTTGCGAATCAAGCATGCCTATCCCCCCCCTGCCAAAGTATTTGAAAATTGTCTTAAGTATTAGAAATATGTGAGGTTAATTTCAAGAATTTTTCTATAATGACGCAAGATTCCCCCAAGGGCATAAAAAAGCCTTCCTCAAAACCTTAATGAGGAAGGCTTTCAACTACCTGTATCTTTTTTTAAAAATTATTCTCTTACATAAAGGTCAAGCTCGAAATCATCAAATGCCTGCCCCATTACTGCTTTTCTTTCCTTCTCGAGAATATCTATGTGGGCAACTTCGTCAGAAATAAGCTCGTCAAACAATTCTTTCAGGGCCGGGTCACCGCCGAAAGCGGCAAGCGTTTTTTCAAAATGGTTTTTCTCTCTGTGCTCATATCCCATGGCAACATCAATAAGATGCACTGAAAATGGTTCTATGGCCATATTTTTAATGCTTGACAGGGAATCATCCTTCAGCTTTGCCACATCGAGTTTTTTTCCAAGCTTCTTCTCGAAAAACTCCTTGAGCATTTTCATATGACGTTCTTCGTCCTTTACCACCACTTCCACATTGGCTCTTGATTCTTTGGTAATGTCACGCTTCAGGCACTGACTGTAAAGCTCGATAACTCTGATTTCGTTTTTCATTGCTACAATTAATGCCTGCGCCAATCTTTTTTCATCATCACCCATTTAACTTCTCCTTCTTGTTATATTGCGTATTTTTTATTCGTTTAACTGTCACGTGGCAGTTTCTTTTTATTCACGAACATACAAATCAAGTTCAAAATCATCGAAAGGTTGTTTGAGAAGAGCCTTTCTTTCCTTGACAAGAATTTCCAGGTGCGCTTCTTCATCCTTCACAAGGTGCGAAAACAGGTTTTTGAGGTCACCGTCATCCTTAAATTCTTCAAGAGCGTTTTTATAATGATCACATTCCCTCTCTTCGTATCCCTTTGCCAGATCAAGAAGATGAAGCGGGGAAGAATCTCCCGCTACTTTTTGAATTGACTTTAATGAATCACTACTGAGTTTATCCCTGTCAATATGTTTGCCTGTCTTCTTTTCAAACATCGACTGAAGCATTTCAAGATGCCTTATCTCATCAGCAGTTACAGTCTTTATGTTTGCGCGGGATTCCTCGCTAATTTCGCATTTCACGCTTTTTTTGTATAATTCTATTACACAAATTTCGTTTTTCATCCCTATCAAAAGGGATTCCTCCAGTTTTTTCCCATACTCAACCATCTATACCTCCTTCAAGACAAAATATTGTTTTCCGGGTGAATATACCCAAATAAAGGTGCACTGTCAATAATGCCAAAATCACCCTATTTTTTTTTAATTTTTAAAATTATACCGTTTTTAACTATTACTCTTTTTAAAACTTTTTTTCATCCTAAATTATCCGAATAAACTGTCTCCATAATATTCCGGAACAAGGCAAGTGAAGTTAATTTAAGATAAATGACAATTTATACGAAATAAATTTGAACAAATACTAAATCAGTTCACTTGTTAAAATCGAACACTTGATAATATAAGAATTTTGTTCCGGGTTTTTATTAAAATATTTTAAATTATTTGTTTAAAAATATGGCTTTAGCTAAGAAAGTTGTTGAAAAAAACATAATAGATATTTCCCTTCAAAACCTGGTTGAAAAAGTATCGGCAACTACAGGCGAAAAATTCTGCCACTGCCTTGTCAAAAATATCGTAGAAATACTCAATACTGATATAGCGCTTATCGGTGAATTGCACAGTGACAAAAAAAATGTAATCAAAACTCTGGCAGTCTGCAAGGGGGGAGAACTTATTGAGAACTTTGAATATCCCCTGAAGGATTCGCCCTGTGAAAACGTAATCGGCAAATCTCTCTGTTCATACCCGAGGGATGTTGCCGCAATATTCCCAAAAGACCGTCTTCTAAGGGAGATGAATATCGAGGGTTACATCGGAATTCCGCTTTTCAATTCAAAAAGATCTCCTATCGGACTGTTAGTAGTGCTTCACGGAAAACCTATCGAAAAAATTACTCTCATTGAATCAATCCTGAGTCTCTTTGCAGTGAGAACTGCAACGGAAATGGAACGCTTAAAAGTCGAAAAAGAATTAACGGAAAATGAAGAACGACTTAAACTGCTTTTCCAATATGCTCCTGACGGATATTATCTCACTGACCAGGCAGGCAACTTTATCGAAGGCAATCTTCAGGCAGAAGCAATTTCAGGATATGACAGCAGTGAACTTAAAGGAGTGAATTTTGTGGAAGCCAATATGCTTTCATACGACCAAATCCCCAAAGCGATTGAAATGCTCGGAAAAACCACAATGGGAATGCCTGCAGGACCAACGGAGTTTCTTTTAAAGAGAAAGGACGGCACATTCATACCTGTTGAAATCAGAGCATATCCGGTCAAAATAAAAGATAAAATGATGATCCTGAACATTGCAAGAGACATAACTGAAAGAAAAAAAAGTGAGAAACAGTTGATTGAAAGCGAAGACCGCTTTAGGCGACTTGCGGAAAATATCTCCGAAGGGCTTACGGTAATCGAAAAGGGGCATATGACTTATTGCAACGAACGTCTTTGCAAAATTTACGGCCTTTCAAAGGATGAAATAACTAAAGAAACCCTCTCCGAATGTATCGTCCCCGAAGAGAGAAAATCCGTCATGGAAAAAATCGGAACTTTTATGAAGTCCGGAGACAACCATTATTCTGTCAAATACCATATATTGCGCAAAGACGGTGAGCGCCGTTTCATCCGCAAATCTTTCAATATTGCAACCGATACAGAAGGAAAAATCACCTGTTACGTCGTAACCTCAGACCTAACCGATGAGGAAAACGAAGAGTAACAAAAAATCAGAAATCACTATTTTCCGGTCTTTACTGACATCAAATAATGGATTGTTTTGTGATGCTCAACAGGACCTTTTTCAACATTCCATCCGTTTTTCAGAAAAAAATTCACATTTTTCTCCTGCACCATAGCAAAAAGAAAATCCGCGCCTACCCTTGACGCAATCTCTTCGGCTTTTTTAACAAGCATTCTTGCGGCATTGCCGCGGCGCTTCCCTTTATTTACAGCCAGCCGCCCTCCGAACCAGCGTCCTTCCTCATCCCTGTAAACTCTCACGGTGCCTATAATCCCATCTTTATCTTTTACAGCGATATGTATAGCTTCGTCGTCAAAGGAGTCAACATCACTTCCTTCGAACATTTTCATCTCTGTCACAAAGACGTTTTCCCTTATTCTGAAGCATATGGATTTTTCTTTCTTTCCGGTTACTTCGAAGCATTCCAGAAAGCTGTTATCATTAGATTTATTCATATTGCCGCAATTTCTTTTAACTTATCTTTTTCTTTTTTTTAAACGGACACAAAAACTTAAATTGACATTTCATCAGGAAAATATATTATCATATTTTTATCAGAATACCTTGAAGGAGGATTAAAAATGTTCGGACTCGGAATGCAGGAGCTTCTGATTGTTCTGCTTATCGCGTTTCTTATTTTCGGAGCAAGGAAGCTTCCTGAAATCGGAGAAGGACTTGGCAAGGGCATAAAGAATTTTAAGAAATCAATGAAGGAAATCGATTCTTCCGACAGCGAAACCGAAAAAGAAAACAAATCTACCACAGAAAAAGAAAAATAATTTTTCCCTCCATCTTTATTCCCTAAAAATGTATTACCCTTCTTTCTCAAACGTGTTGAGCGTTTGTGCTGAATTATCAATGTCTTCCACTTTGTTATCACGCATATTAGAGTAATTTTCAAAATAACTATAGAGTAGATGCGAAAGAAAAGCGGAATCCGAAGGTTTATCTGCAGAATCGGCATCAATGGCAAGTCTTAGAAATTTTTCTGATTCTTCCTTTTTATCGGACAAATAGAGAAGAAGGGACAAATCTTCCAATTTTCTGACAATAAGCCTTCTGTATGACTTTCCAAAAAAATCATTCGCAATCCCCGCGAGTTTTTCTTTGCGCATCTCATCCTTTTGATATTCCTTTAACACAATGCCGCTTTCATCAATATCATTAAAACGTTCATAGAGTTGCGACAATTCCTCATTGTTTATAAAGGAGAGAGCGAGCAATTCCTCACCCTTCATATCGTCAAGAATCCTTGCGACGGGCTTTTTACCCAATTCATTACCGTTAAATAAAGCGTAAACCGATGACTTATCGCTCGGCGCAATGTGCTCTTCTATATAGTCCTTCCATTTGTCATAATGCCTGTTTAATTCACCGCCTTTTTCTTTTGTCACTTTTACGCTTTCATCGAGCAAAAAGCGGCAGTGTTCGGCAGAAACCTTGAAAAGAGGCGTATTTCTAACGTTCGTAATATGGTTCAGATATTTTTTTATTTCATTTTTGGAAACCTTGTTTACAGAAAAATCCGCAAGCCCTTCCCTGACACTTTTGAGAAAATTAAAAAGCCGGTATCCCTTCACGGAATGGTGAATATAAAAAATCACAAACTGAATATCTCCCCCTTCAAACATTGCGCTTACATAACCTTCGCTTTCCACAGTACCCCCTGCAAGGGGATTTTTCCTCTCCTCTTTAAATTTGTCCTCATCAAACTCTATTCCCTTTTTCTTCAATCTGTAGACTGCCCTGTTAATCTCTTTCCTGATGTCTTTCTTCTCTGTTTGAACAAATATTTTTTCAAGAAGAGGAATGCCCTTTCCCGATGCTTCATCAGAAATGATGCTTATGATTATCTTTTCAAAAGCGGGTGATATATTCAGAAGTTTTTCCGCAGAAGTTGAAAATCCGGCAAAGTCAGACTCTTTCATTGCAAAGAGCAATCCCGCAGACATTTCCTCGCTTCCTAGATTTTTGATAACCGCTTTCATACCTTCAATCTTTTCCGCAGCATTTTCATGGGCAATCTGCAGAAAATCATTTTTAAAAGTAATTATTTTTCTGATATTTTCCGGAATCCCGTTGAAATCAGCTCTCCATCCCTTAATGAGCATTTCTGCGGCGCACACCCTTTTCTCCGTTTCGATTTTATCATTTGCAAGCATCCGGTTAAGGACTATGTCGCACATTGCAAGTCGCAACACAGCCATAACTTCCGCAATTCTGAAAAAAGCGCCGGCATCTTTTTTCTCGAGGAGTTTTACTGCCGACTCCACAACAACATCTTCACCTGCCGACATTTCGTATATCCAGCTTTCCGCAATTCCTCCCTCTTGAGGGTCTTTCCCGCGATCGGAAAGGTAAGTCGAAAATATATCTTCAAGATGCGACGTACATTTTTTAAGTTCTTCTTTTGCTATTTTTTTTCTTTTCACACTCATTTTAACTTCTTCTCCTTCATAATTCTTTCATAAACAGGGTCGCTAATTCCTATTTTCTCAAAAGCTCTTTCCCTCAATATACAACTGTCACAATCACCGCAGGGTGCACCGTCGCCTTTTGGCGAGTAACAGCTGTGAGTAAGAGAATAATCAACATTAAGCGACAAGCCTTTTTCAATAATTTCTTTCTTCTTCATAAAAAGAAGGGGCGTTTTAATTTTAATCCCCCTGTCACCGCTTACTCCCGTTTTCGTCCCCTCGTCAACAGCTCTTTGAAAGGCCTTTATAAATTCGGGCCTGCAGTCCGGATATCCGCTGAAATCAATCGCATTGACTCCTGTAAAAACCGCGCGGGCGTCAATTGATTCCGCGTAACTTACCCCATAGCTCAAAAAAATGAGATTTCTCGCGGGCACATAAGTGGTCGGGATTTCCGACACCATTTCTTCTGCGCTTCTGCCTTTGGGAATATCCCCTTCTCCCGTTAGACTTGAAAGGGCGATATCATCAAGGGCTATTTCAATAATCTTGTGCTCGTCTATTCCGAAATAAGCGGCAATTTTTTTTGCCGAATCAATTTCAATCTTATGCCTCTGTCCGTAAAGAAAGGTAAGGGCACTAAGCTCATACCCCTCATCTTTTGCAATAGCCGCAACAGTTGCGGAATCAAGCCCTCCGCTGAGCAATATGACTCCTTTTTCATTTTTTAGACTCACTAAAATCCCCTCTCTCTGCCGGGCCAGATTATCTTATGAAGCTGAATCTGAAACCGCACATTCATATTGTCATCGAGTATCCACTTTGCAAGACTTGACGGCTTTAGCGAATCCGCCATAGGAGAAAAGAGGATTGAAGGGGATTCTATCCCGTTTTTACGAATAAAGCCACAACTCCAGTCATAATCCCGCCTGTCCGCAATAACAAACTTAACTTCATCATTTTCGCCTATGTAATCGAGGTTTTCATAGAAAAAGCTTTTCTCCTCTCCGCTCGAGGGGCATTTTACATCAATCACTTTAACAATTCTTTCGTCAATATCTTTTATGCTTTGGCTTCCGTTTGTTTCAAGAATAACGGTCTTATTTTTGATTTCCGCAATGCGTGAAAGAAATTTAACGGCATCATTCTGAATAAGAGGTTCACCTCCCGTCAGAGATACGAGAGGATAAGGAGATTTCTTAACTTGCGATTCAAGGAGTTCAATGGAATATTCCTCCCCCCCCTCATAGGCATAAACGGTGTCGCACCATTTACAGCGAAGATTGCACCCGGATGTCCTGATAAAAAAGCAGGGATAACCGATATGGGAGGATTCGCCCTGTATGCTCGAAAATATTTCTTTTATGAACATTTCTATTCTAAATAAACCGCACAGGAATGCTCACTTTCCCAAACCCTTATTTCGCTCATATTGGCATTGTATTGCCCTAATCTTGATTTCATCTCGTTATAAATCCATTCCGCGATATTCTCGGCAGTCGGATTTTCGGATTGAAACATTTCCGTTTCATTCAGGTTTTTGTGGTCAAGTGAATCAAGTACCGACATAAGCTCGTTTCTAAGATCGTGAAAATCGATAAGCATTCCCGGATCGTTAAGTTTTTCGCCTTTTACGATAGCTTCAACTCTCCAGTTATGTCCGTGGAGAGATTCGCATTTCCCCTTATAATTTCTGAGCTGATGAGCAGCAGAAAAATCAAGTTTTACCGAAATCAAATACATTATTTTTTCCCTTTAGGCGCTTGACAGAGTAAAATACTCATAATACTGTTGAGATTTTGGAAGCGTAGCAAAGCTGATAATGTATGTCAAGAAAGAGAAAAACAGGTTAATGAACAGTCCATTGAAAGAGGTAAAACGTTGACGGAAATAGCACAGGAAATAGACCTCTTTCTCAATAAAAAACCGGTTTTTCTTGAAAAAGAAAAAGCAGAAAAGAATATTATCTCCCTCTGGAAACTTTTCAATGTTTCAGAAAGGGACAAGGAGTATTTTTTTCTCTTCCTTAACGAAATAGCCAACTCACCGGATCCCGATCTTTCCGTCAATAACATTGAAAGAATCGCTTCGTCTCTGCAGAAAAACCTTCTCATTCCTTTTAAAGGCAACAGGGAAAGCATCAAAAACCTGTTGCGACTCTTATCGGCAAGCAGGCTTGCCGCAAATATAATGATAAGGCACCCGGAAGAAACGTCCTTTATACTCGAAAGTACCTCAAAAAAAGAAGTACCGAACAGAAATAATCTAATTGAGAAACTGGAAGAAAATACAAGCTACGAATGGAGTCAGAAAAAGTTCAAGAATTTTCTCCTAAAATTCAGAGAGGTTGAAATCTTTTCCATTATGACCATGGATTATTTCGAGTTTTACTCCTTTGAAGAAACAGTCTCAGCCATTTCCAACCTTGCAAAGGCAATAATCGAAATCGCGTTCAGATATGCATCTTTCCAGTCGGAAAAGAGATATGGCAAAGCTGTTACCATAGACAGCGACGGAAAAGAAACGAATTGCGGATTTTCGGTTATTGCATTGGGTAAACTTGGAGGAAATGAACTCAATTATTTTTCCGACATAGATCTTTTATTCATATATTTTTCCGACAGGGGGAAAATTTACAAAGAAAACTCCGACGGTGTTTCCGAAGTTCAGATTTCCCTCCACGAATACTTTACAAAACTTGCCGAAATCCTTGTTTCTATTCTGCGCGGCGAAGGAGGCGAAGACAGCGTCTATCGAGTGGACCTTCGCCTTCGCCCCGAGGGAAGAAGCGGCGACCTTGTAAATTCGCTGAGAAGTATAGAAATTTATTACGAGTCGTGGGGTCAAACCTGGGAAAGGCAGGCGCTTATAAAGGCATCTCATGCCGGAGGCGACAAATCTTTATCAGAAGAATTTCTTGCGATAGTCGCGCCCTTCATCTACAGGAAGAATCTCGATTACAGGTCAATCGACGAAATAAGAAATATGAAGGGAAAAATAGACCGCAGTCTGAAGGCAAACGGAAGATCTTTTATCAATGTTAAAAACGGATACGGCGGTATAAGGGAAATCGAATTTTTCATTCAGGCGCTTCAGCTAATCTACGGCGGAAGGGACAAAAGCGTCAGAAACAACAATAGCCTCGAATCCCTTAAAAACCTCTATGATTCGAGGTATATCAATTTCGAAGATTTAAATATTCTTACCCGTTCATACAAATTTTTACGGACAATCGAGCACCGACTTCAGATGATGGACGGGAGACAAACTCAGTTGCTTCCCGAAAACGAAAGCGAAACGAAAAAAATATCAAAACGGCTCGGATACATTCCCGAAGGTTTCAGCAACGAGTCCGAGCTATTTGAAAGCGATTACAAATTTTTTACGGGTACCGTAAGAGAGTCCTTTAATCAGCTTTTTAAGTCAGGCGGGGAAAAAGATGAATCGGAAGAGAAAGACAAATTTCTTACTATTTGGGAAGGCGGTCTTTCCGAGAGCGAAGAATTATCAGCTTTAAAAGAAATGGGGTTTTCCGAACCGGAAAAAGCGATAGCCAACATATCACGTCTGAGAGAAGGTAAGCCCTTTGCCCATTATTCGAGCAAAATCCAACGGAGAATGTCAGAAGCAGTTCCCATCTTATTTAGGGACATTTTGAATACTGCAGATCCCGACAGGGCTCTCAACAATATTGAAACATTCGTGTCGTCATCTTCCATGAAAGAATCGGTACTCCCTTTCTTTACGGAATTGTCATCAACAAGGGAAATACTGCTCAATATATTCAGCAACAGTCAGTTCATAAGCGATATGCTCATTCAAAGGCCTCAGTTGATTGATTTCATAAACTATTCCGCAGAAGAAAAACATTTTGAATCCCGACAGGATATGGCTGAGGGATTCCGGACAAAAATATCAAATATCTGCGACTTCACGGATATTGAAGACGAGCTGATTAAATTGATTTCCGAATCCGTATTCACCGTTGGAGTTGATGATATTCTCGAAAAAGCAAAAACCTTAAAAATATCGCGGCGCCTTTCCCGCATTGCCGATTTGTTTCTCGGGCTTGTTTTTGAAATATCTTTGGTAAAGTGCAACAAGGAGCTTGGCATAGATTTATCTCTTCTTCCGCCCAATTCAAATCTTTCAATTTACGGACTCGGGAAGCTTGGAGGAAGGGAAATTATCTACAGCTCAGATCTTGACATCATATTTGTTTTCAAGGGTGAAGGAATCATTCAAACAGGAAAAGGCGAAATGACTCTTCAGGAATATTTCACAAAAATCGCCCAAACAATCCTTGAAACCACAAAAAAGGAAAGTATGAAAGGGATCAGCTTTGAAATCGATACACGATTGAGGCCATCGGGCACAAGCGGGCCTCTTGTACAGGATATAAACTCTTACAGAAATTACTTCGCTTCTCAGGTAAAGGTTTGGGAAAAACAGGCATTCACGCGGCTTCGCTTTATATGCGGTATGGAAGGTCCCATATGGGAATTTGAAGAAGCGATAAGGGATAGTATTTACGACAAATCGCTTTCCCGGAAAGAGGCAATGGAAATAAACTCAATGCGGGAGAGGATGGAAAAAGAGATAGCAGGCGGGAAAAAACAGTACTTTCACGTAAAATTCGGAGAAGGCGGAATAGTTGATATTGAATTCATCGCTCAGGCACTACTGCTAAAATACGGGAAAGACAATCCCGCATTGCGCGGGAACAACACTCTGGGAGCTTTAAAAAAGCTCAAAGGTGCTGACGTTATAGAAAAAAAGGATTATCGCGACCTTGCAAGCGCATTAGTTTTTTTACGTACTATCGAAAACAGAATCAGAATTCTCGAAAACAGGCCTTTGAACATTTTTTACAAAAAGCCTGAAAAGATAGTCAAACTTGCGCTCAGGGCAGGTTACCGTGAAAAAGACGATAAGAGCCCGGCGGAGCAATTACTTTCGGAGTATGAAGAAAGAACGGAAACGGTTCGCAGAATCTATAGCAAATATTTTTCGCTCTTAACGGAAAATTGAACTCCCTGCAAAGAAACTTCGATTATCCCTTATCCTGTATCTGACTCAGTTTAAGTTTTCCCGTCCACAGGAATATCAAGCCCACTATGATGGTTGGAATCATATTGAGTGTCCACATGGCAATGGCATAGCTTTTGGCAACGGTCGGTTCCACATTGACTATTTTCAGAGCCATTTCGCAAGCAACCTGATAAATGCCTATAAATCCCGGTGAGGAAGGAAGCGCGACACCGAGAGCAATAAGTATCATTATGACAAAAGAAGAAGAAAATGGCAGGTCAAGGTTAAAAGCGGGAAACATTGCATAGAACGACGCTGCCATTGCAAACCAGACGGCAACGGAAAGAATCGATGAGTAGAACAGATGTTTTACATTCTGCAAAACACCCAATCCCACTATAAAGGAATCAATCACCGAAAGAAACTTTTCCATAATCTTTTCAGGGATAAAAAAGAATATTTTCCGCAAAAGCGATATAACCAGTTCCGACTTGAATTTTAACGCCACAAGAAAAAGAACAAGGCACATTGCCATCAATCCGACTGCGGTGCCTATGCCCTTGAATTGTTCATTCAGGTTTCCCTTTCCCGTATCCGCAAATGAAAAATTCATAAGCATTATAAATGAAAAAAGAAGCAGGGTGCACAGGTCAAAAACCCTTTCGACTACAATAGTTGCAAAGGAAGCGCTTTTGCTCACTCCCTCCTTGATTCCGATTACCACGGGGCGAACCACTTCTCCCGCCCTTGCGGGAAGAATACAGTTTCCCATAAAACCTATCATGGTAGTCGTAAAGAGAGTGCCTATCTTTATATTTTTTATGGGGTACATAAAGTATTTCCACCTAAGCGCCCTGAAATAATAAACAAGTGCATAAATTATCATATAGGGAATAATGTAGATATAGTTTGCTTCCTTCAAGGCGCCGGCTACTGCGGCAAAGTCTATTCCGCTGTACTTTATTTCTTTTCCGAAAACTTCGAGATTCAGACCGAAAACGAAAATCCACAGGAAAAACGCGCTAAGAATAATTCCGAACCAGAATATGAGTTTTTTTTTCAACTTCTCCCCTTGGTTAAATTTTAAAAAACGTTTTTGCTTCCTGAAGGTCTTCCGTCATTTTGGCTTTAAGCTCTTCCGCGCCATCGAATTTCATTTCGTCTCTTAAATGGCGCAGGAAAAAAACCCGAATAAACCTTCCGTAAATATCCTTATCAAAATCCAGAAGATAGGTTTCTATGAGGCGTTTGTCATTCCCAAAAGTGGGTCTTCTGCCAATATTTACAAGTGAAGGATATTTTACCCCGTCAACGAGGCATTCCGCAAGATAAACACCGTTTGGCGGCACCATTTTATTGAAAGCGGAAATATTCGCAGTTGGAAAATTAAGCTCTCTTCCCCTGGCATCGCCGTGGACAACCCGTCCCCTGATGCTGAAAGGCCTTCCGAGATAAGTCTTCGCTCTTGCTACTTTCCCTTCGCGAATGAGCTTTCTTACAAGAGTACTGCTTACGGTCACATCACCGAGTTTAAGCGGGTCAATCACTTTCATTTCATAACCCAGGTCACCGGAGGACTCTCTGATGAAATCAATGCTTCCTTCCCTCCCCTTCCCGAATCCGAAATCATATCCCACAAGGAGTTTGTTCATCCCTATTTTATCCAGGAGAACATCCTTTATGAAACTTAAAGGATCTATTTCGGAAAATGCCTTTGTAAAGCGGATACAGACAAGACAGTCTATGTCCATTCTTGAAAGAAGTTCCGCTTTTTCCCTAAAGGTGTTGATTAAAGAAGGGCATTTTTCCGGAAAAAGTATTTTTAAAGGATGGGGATTAAATGATATGACAACGCTCGTTCCGCCTACAGAGCGCGACGTTTCTACAAGCTCATTGAATATTTCCTGATGCCCTACGTGAATACCGTCAAAATTTCCAATCGTTACAATCGCATTTTTTAATCCGAGCCGCTTATCAGGCACTCCCCTGATTACTCTCATTATTTATTGTCCCGTCACGAGGCCCGATTTTTTTCATCAACAAGAATTATTTTCGGTTCAAGGGCGCGGGCCTCTTCTTCGGTAAAGTCCGCATAGGAAATAATTATTACAAGGTCCCCCTTATTGACAAGACGCGCGGCGGCGCCATTGATGCATATTACACCTGAACCCCTCTCACCCTTTACCACATATGTTTCGAGGCGGTTGCCGTTATTGATATCAACTACCTGCACCATCTCGTGAGGAAGAATATCGGCACGCTCGAGCAATTCCTCGTCAATCGTAATGCTACCCGCATAATGCAGGTCTGCATCGGTTACCGTTGCCCTGTGGATTTTAGATTTGCACATCCTGCGTAACATCGCTGCAACTCCTTTACCTTCTCATAGTTCTCTCTAACCCTAAATAACTAATAAATAAAGGAAAAACTCCAATTTGTCAAGTTTTGAAAACAAACTTTTTCAGAGAAATCGAAACATCCATAGTGAAAAACCGGTGATAAAACTTTTCTGATATTCTACTTTCCCGCTAACCTCTCCGTTACTGCAACAAGTCTGTCAAAAAAAACCATCAAATCGTGTCAGGCATAACTGTGAAGGCCTGAAAGCAGTAAATTAACTCCGAGATAACAGAAAATGACCGAACAAAAACCCGCAACCGACAAGATAGCGCTTCGCCTTCCCATCCAACCGTAAGTCATTCTTGAATGAAGGAATGCCGCATAGATAAACCACGTTATCAGAGACCACGTTTCCTTAGGATCCCAACTCCAATATGTACCCCAGGCATAGTGTGCCCAGTAAGCGCCGGATATAATTCCGATTGTAAGGAAAGGAAATCCTATGGCGACAATCTTGTAATTTATTTCATCAAGAGTTTTCAGGTCGGGAAAAATGGAGAGAAATCCAGTATCCTGAGATTCTCCCTTTGCCTTTCCTCTTTCCTTTATTAAGTAAACAATGCTGACTCCGCAGGCAACGGCAAAGGCGGCATAACCGAGCATACACGTTGCCACGTGACCGTGAAGCCAATAGCTTTGAAGAGCGGGCACAAGCGGTTCGATTTCATCTGAAAGGAAGGAAGTATATGCGAGCGCGATGAGGGCAAAAGGAATGACAAAAGCCCCGAATACTCTATGTTTGAATTTAATTTCCGTTATTACATAGACAACTACGATAAACCACGAAAGCACAACCATAGATTCAAAAAGGTTAGTGAGTGGAATTCTTCCGTATCCCTGCTTATAAGACTCCTGCCAGCGAATCCCGATTGCAATTGTATGAATGGCAAGCCCTATCATTGTAAGAATGCTCCCTATCTTTCCGAGCGCTTCTTTTTTTGACGGGAGATAAAGAATATAACAAAGTGAGCTAATAACATAGCCAATCATAACAACTCCGAAGAGTTTTGAACTTAACATTTTATGCTCCTTTCAATTTCATCAGCAAGGATACCTGTTTCATTTTCAAATGAGGGCTTGTTCTTTGACACATTGCCCGTTATTTCAATCATCGAATCTGCCGCTTTAACCCATATTCTCTTATGAGGAATAAAAAACGAAATATAAAGCCCTATAAGCATAATCACGCATCCAAGCCAGACAACATTGACTCCAGGGTCTTTTGCCACCTGCAGTCCGGTTCTGTTTTTTGGGACAACCGATGCAAGAAGTATTTTGTAATCCCCTTTTTCCGCGGAATGAAAATCGGGATACTTCTGAAATAGCCACTGTGTCTTTTTTTCTTCTCCGCTTTTAAGCTCAATCTGAACAGCAGGGTTGACCAGCTCATCTGATTTTGAAAATATTTCACCTCCCGAAATTACAAAATCGGGGATAAATTTCAAAAGCCTCACAGTCGTCTTATCATCTATCGGTGTTTCATCCTGAGAGTCCAATTCCACCTTAAAAGGAACTGTGCCGTCATTTGGCTTAACATTTAAAATAAGCTTTTTAACTCCGCCCTCTCCAAAACTTGACTGATAAAAAGCTATATCGTTATATTCCAGAGGGTCATTCACCTCTATGGTTTTCTTCTTAATTATCTCACCATTCTTTAAAATCAAAAGATCGCTTCGCCAATCCTTCGGCATTCCTGTGCGAACATTGTTATAGTATTCCACATAGGCATTTTCGCACTTAATGTCAAAACCGAGAGGCACTTCTTTCTTTTGTTTCGAATCCCAGTAGGTAGAAGTTTGCTCTCCCTCAAGGAGACTCACATAACCTTTGAATCCCCAAAATGATCCTATTATTGCGCCGGTAAAAATTATAAAAATGCTCAAATGGGTTATATATACTCCAAGCCGTCCTATCGTGCCTTTTTGAAAGAGATAAATCTTTTCACCCTCTCCGCCTTTTTCAACGGGATTTCCGTATTTTTTGGAAAGCAACTCTTTTACGCTTTGAAATGTGGATTCCGCGGAATTTCCCGTAATTTCAATTTTTTTGATTAATTTTCCCGAAGAGGGGTTAAATGACGGGGTACTGAAAAATTTCCACGCATTGGGAATCCTCTTAATACTGCATAGAAACAAATTGATAGAGAATAGCGTCATCACTGCAATAAACCACCAGGAGTGATACATATCGAAAAGCTGGGCTTTATCAAAAATATTATATGTTTTCGTACCCAGTTCAAAAATCTCGTCCATTGATTCCGGTTTGTCAATAATCTTGAAAAAAGTGAGTATTTCAGCGGTGTTATATCCGAGATTAACTATTATCTTCTGTTGTGATTCAGTCCCTTCCTGCTGAATGACAGTCCCTATTATCGAAGCAAGCGCAAGTATAATGAGAAGGTATATCGCCAAACGCAATGAGCTCAAGAAATCTATGAGTGAATTTCTTTTTTTTTCGTTTTTCATATTGCCATCCAGTGTAATTACTTTTTAAAACTTGAGGGAGAGAAAATCACTTTCTCTCCCTCGCTATAATATGCTATCCGGAATCTCCGGAAAAATTACTTCTTATGGCATTTTGTACATACTGTAGGTGCCTTTGTTGACGGATTTTTCTTCTTTTCTGCCTTATGGCAGGTGATGCATCTTACATGGAAAATACCCCTCTTTGAACTTGTAGGAGGATTTCCCTTGATTGCAATCTTCTTTCCGTCATCCTTTGTCTTGTCGTGACAAGTTTCACATTTTCTCGGTTTTGCTTCGCCTTCTCTCTTGTGATGACAAATTGTACATTCTGTTTTCCTGTCAATATGTTCTTTGTGAGGGAATACAACAGCAGGTTTCTTTTCCTGTACGATATCAATCGTTATCTTTTCAGGAATTTGAAAATCCTCAGCAAAAACGCCAAAAGTCACTGACATTGCAAACATCGATACAACTGCTACGATTAACAAGCTGATTTTCTTCATCTCTTTTCTCACCTCCTCTTTACTGTGGTTTTATAACATTTAAGTGTCAAAATTGTACAGATTAAAAAACTTAAAAAGTCTCATCTTACAGATAAAGCAATTTTTATGCCATTTTTTAAAAAAAATATAAGGCATTGTTTTTACGATATATTTCTAATACATAAGAAAATAAACATTGTCACTTTCAGCAATGATTAAAGCAAAAATTGACAAATTGGCTTAAAATCTGTTATCTGTTATTTACATTTTTGCAACTACATTTACTACATTTTTTTCAAAAGCAGAATTATATTAAAATCATCTATTCCTTTTCGGATAAGGAGGGTTAATATGTTCCGTAGCAGGGGGGGGGTAAATGCAGTTTTCTTCAGCATTTTATTTTTTATCACTTCTTTTTCTTTTATTTCAGAGGCAGTGAATTTAAAAGTAAACCGTCTGGATTTTACATCGAGCAATATTTGTAAAAACTGCCACACAGATATTTACAAAAACTGGAATGCCTCGATGCACGCGGCGGCGATTTCAGACCCGATTTTTGAAGTTTCTTTTATGGAAGCGATAAAAGACAAGGGCGATGAGGCAAGGAAATTCTGCCTTCAGTGCCACAGTCCCACAACGAGAAGAACGGAAGATTACGAATTAAAAGCGGATATATCATCGGAAGGTATTACCTGCACGTTCTGCCATACAATTACCAATGTCAATATGGAGACGGCAATTCCTACCATATCGAATGACCCGGGCAATGTAATGAGAGGACCTTTCGACAACATATCTTCGCCCGCGCATAAAATAAAAGAATCTGAAGTCCATAAAACTGCTAAAATATGCGGTTCCTGCCACGAAATGAAGGGGAAAAACGGCGTAACGATTCTCGGCACTTACTCAGAATGGAAGGAAAGCTCATACAGCAAGGAAGGTATAAAGTGTCAGAATTGCCATATGCCGGAAATGTTCGGTGTTAACGATGTAAATCCCGATGTAAAGAAAACAAACAATTTTGCAAAAGACCATTCCGTTTTCGGAGGACATTCACAGATTAAGCTCAATAAAGCAGCCACAATCTCGTCAAAAATTGAAGACAACGGAGATAAAATCATAGTAAACACCACCGTATTCAACAGGGAGTCGGGACATAAAATTCCCACCGGAATACCTTCAAGAAAAATCATACTTGAAGTAAATCTTTTAAACGAAAAAAACGAAGTAGTGTCGAGTCAGTCCCGTGCATACAGAAAAGTCCTCGTTGACGAAGCGGGAAAAGAACTCGAGAACATAAAGGATATCTTTTTCTATGCGGCAAGGGTTTTAAGCGACAACAGAATCGCCCCGAAAGAAGCAAGAAAGGAAACATTTGAATTCAAGAAGCCCTCGGGTTTGAAAAAATACAAGGTCGAAAATATCCTGAAGTATCAGATGCAGACTCCCGTAATCTCCCTCAAGACAATGGAAGTCGAAATGGCAAGTAACACGCACAACAGTGCCGAGATTGAAACTTCCCACGAAGAGGTCCCTATAATAGTGATATTCATTATCGCTTTCATAGGAGGCGTCCTCATTACATATTTGATTTTGAGAGCATCAAAGAAGGGAGCAAAGGGTTAATTCCTCATAGAAGAATATTTCCCGTAGGCATCGACTATAATATCTGTCGCACTCTGCAAGTCGATACAGCCTGTATTGATTATCAGGTGGTATAGAAGAGGGTCTTCCCAATCATAATCATAGTTGTTTTTAATATATGCTCTTCTTCTCCTGTCAATATCAAGGATTGTCTTTTTTGCGTCCCCGGGCATAATCCTTTTCTCCCTAACCGCCCTTTCGACCCTGTAATCTACGGGAGAAACTATTCTCACGTGAAAAACTCCTGCTACGCCTTTAAGTATGCATTGCGCGCCTCTGCCAACGATAACGGCATCTTCTTTATCTGCAATTTCCAGTATGAAAGACTCTATCATTTCCTTGAAAATGTCGCTGTCAAGCCAGCCATCAACTTCACACTCATAGGGCTTGAACCTTTTCCGGTTTTTCTTTTTAGCAGATTCGCTTCCCGCGGGAATGGCAAGGCTTTTGTATCTGCTGCTGCTTAATACGGGGTCCATTACACGGGAGAAAAAAACGCGCATTGGATTGTACATATCCTGGTCATATTCCTGCACAGCAATTTCGGGCACTTTTGATTTCAGGGCAACCTGCTTGACGATTTCTCTGTCAAAATAGGAAAAAAACAGCTTCTTTGCCACATTTTCGCCAACTTCTCTTCCACCGCTGGCAAACTCCTTGGAAAACGTTATTATTCCCATTTTTAGCACCTCGCAAGGTAAAAATATAACCTGTTGATAACAATATAATTTTCAGTTATAAAAAAAACAAGCTTCTTTGCCGACAAATTTTTGTATTCGCTTCATAAATGAATAATAAAGACCGGAGGAAAATTATACTATGAAGGTACTTGTTGTAGGTTCCGGAGGAAGAGAACACGCTCTTGTATGGAAAATATCCCGCTCAAAGCGGGTATCAAAGGTTTTTTGCGCGCCGGGAAACGGCGGTATTTCAAAGGAAGCCGAATGCGTAAGCATCGATGCTTCAGCCATAAACGAACTGACGGAATTTACTCTGAAAAACGAAATAGACATTGTTGTCGTGGGACCTGAAGTTCCTCTGTCTCTCGGAATCGTCGATGCTATGGAAGAAAAAAACATTCGGGTTTTCGGTCCTTCCCAAAAAGCGGCACAGCTTGAAAGCAGCAAACTATTTTCTAAAGAATTTATGAAAAGACACAATATACCCACGGCAAAATATGAAAGCTTTGACAACATAAACGATGCAATGGACTTTGCCTGTAAAATCTCACTTCCCTGCGTCGTAAAGGCGGACGGACTTGCCGCGGGAAAAGGTGTTTTGATTTGCAACAGCAGAGATGAAATTAAAGATGCCCTGTCAAAAACAATGGAAACCAGAGAATTCGGCGACGCGGGGAACAAGATACTAATCGAAGAATTTCTTCAGGGAGAAGAAGCGTCTTTTCTTGTCTTCAGCGACGGGGAAAACATAATCCCAATGCCTTCATCACAGGACCACAAAAGGGCGCTTGACAACGATATGGGGCTTAATACGGGCGGTATGGGTGCCTATTCCCCCGCGCCCGTAGTAACCAAAGACGTTGAAAAACGTATAACAGACTCAGTCATAAAACCTGTAATATGGGGAATGAACTCCGAAGGCGCGCCTTTCAGGGGAATACTCTACGCGGGGCTTATGATTAAAGACGGCGAACCCTCGGTGCTCGAATTCAATGTGCGTTTCGGCGACCCTGAAGCGCAACCGGTGCTTATGCGCCTTGAAAGCGATATCATGGACATCATTGAAGCGTGCATAGACGGAAAGGCATCTGAGGTTACCCCTCTATGGAAGGAGGAATCATCGGTCTGCGTAGTCCTTGCATCGGGAGGATATCCGGAAAAATACGAAAAGGGAAAAGAGATAGAAGGGCTTGGCGAGGCGGAAAAGATTGAAGGCGTAAAGGTATTTCATGCCGGTACGAAATCAGATTCAGGCAGATATCTCACATCAGGCGGAAGAGTGCTCGGCGTAACAGCGCTGGGAAATTCCATACCCGATGCCATAGACAAAGCTTATGACGCGGTTTCGAAAATACGCTTCAAGGATATGCATTTCAGAAAAGACATCGGCAGGAAAGCCCTCGACAAAATTTCCTGAAAGCCAAAAAGAAATTTTATCCGCCTTTTCGATGGGTCGCAGCGCGAAGGGAAAGTGAAAAAAATTTAATCAACATTGAAAAGAATCGCGGAATATAGGCGGCATAAATAATAGAAACGGGACATTTCGGATAGATTCCCTTCATTATTCTTTTTCGCGGAAACAACGATTCAAAGAAAAATTTGAACTTTGCAGAAATTCCGCATTTAACCTGCATTGCGAGAATTTCCGATATCTGCTCCGCGCCCCTGCCTTCAGAAAGCATGGAATAAATCCTTCTTCCAAACCACTTTTCCCTAAAACCGCGCTTCAGGGTTTCAAGCACTTCCCCATCAACCTTTGCAAGCCTAAGATCGTCAGCGTATTTAAGGCAGTAATAGAGAGGCAGATGCACACCGTTTGACTCCGCAAGTGATATTACGCGGGAATAAAATTCTTCGCAGGAATATTTTCTTATAATCGCGGCAATATCGATACTCCACATAATTCTCGAGAAGGAATGCTTGAAAAGGTGAAGGGAAGATTCAATCAACTGCCACGGCGCGGCGAGAATGTCCGCTTCCTTTATTTCACAGTGTGACAATCTCCCCTCAAAACAAAAGCTGTCACTTACGGGGAAAACCGCCTTTCTTGAAGCAATTCTCCCGGCGCTTATTATATCTGTTTTAATATCAATGGAAATATCATCGCGGCAAAAGGAATCCGCGTATTTTCCGAAGGGGGAATATCCTTTTTTTCGGAGAATTCGAAAAACTTTATTTTTGTCCTTGTCGCTGACCAGCATATCAATATCGCCGATATGCCTTAATCCGTAATCCTCATAAACCGAGCCCAGAAGAGATATTCCGCCAAGAAGAAGCGGTCGCGCGCCTTCATCCCCGGCACTTTGCGCAATTTGTTTCGCTTCCTTTAAAAGCCGGAGATTCCTTGACAGATTGGCGTAATATTCCTTTTCAATCATTAAAAAAAGGTGCGCGGGCACGTCATTTTTAAAAGGAGAATTCGCAATCGCCCCGTAAAGGAAAGGGAAAACATCGAGCATATCGGCTTCATCGATTATCCCCTGCCAGTTCAATTCTCCCGCGCGCCTGCCGTATTCCTCTGAATCGTTATGACGCATAAAACCTCTGAGCGCGCCCATTAAAAAGGAATATTCGGGACTCCCCTTTTCTATGAAAAAAGTTTTCATAAGAAGAAAAACACAGCACTTAAAAGTTAATTCTAATTACCTGACAAGTTAACCTGATACTGGTATATATCTCAATATACAAATTCAAATGAGGCAATAAATGAAAGAATTTTTTTTCAATATGCACGGCATCATAGTCAGACTTCGCTCTGATTCCGCGACAGTTGCCCGGTGCGTTAAAGAAGAAATCAGGGAATTTGAATCAAAACCTTCGACTCCCGAAGTTTCGGTACATTTTCAATCAACTGAATCTTCTTCCCGAGCAAAGCAAAGTATAAAAAAACACGAACAGATTACCGACACAATCTACAGTCACGCCGATTTAAACAACCTTTCAGGAATCGTCACAGGCAGGGATAAATTCTCGCGCGACGACGCAGTGCTTGTGACCCTGTCGCTAATAGGATATCTCGCGCGATACGTCATTTCATCTCGCAGGCGCGCGGCATCGCTTCATTCAGCATCAGTAGCGCTTTTCGGCAGGGGCGCGCTTTTATCCGGCGACTCAGGAGCGGGGAAAACAACGATTTCCGCGTCTTTCATAAAAGAGGGATTTTCCTATCTTTCCGACGAAGATTCACTTGTTGAGATAGAAGGCGAAACACCTCATATACTCTCCTTCCCGAGAAACCTCCGACTTGGAGAAAGTTTCGCGAAAAGTATTGAAGGAAAACAATTCCTGAAATCCTATAACGTAAAACAATATGAAGCTGTTTATGAAAAGGGCTATATACTCGACCCGCGCGAGATAAACCGAAATTGCATAGCAAAAAAAAGCCCCCTCTGCCTTTTTGCCATTTTAAGAAACTCCCCGGATTTTGAAAGGGTGAGAATTAATCATCTTGATGAAATATCGTCTCTCTACCGCGTTGTTTCACTTTCGGAATTGATGACTCCAGATGAAATTGAAAAAGGTATTAACGCCCAAATCAGGAGAAACAACAGGAGCGCTTTTGAAATCGCAAATTTTATATTCGACAGGGTGCCTCTCTATGAAATAAAATATAATTTGGAAAAACATTTCGAAGAGATTCCCTTTGCGGTAAAAGGGCTTTTAGAGAAAACCTATGAAAAATAAGATATCAGAGAAAATACCGGTTCCCCGAGACAACATTTTGTCCCGCACGGAGAAAGGGAAAGCGGTCATATTCGATGACAAAGAAGGCGAACCTTATCTTCTTAATGAAACAGGCACTCTTATCTGGCAATTATGCGACGGAATGCTAAGTGTCAGGGAAATAACGGAAGAAACCGTAAAACAGTTCGAAGGAGATTCCGCCGTAATAGAAAAGGAAGTAATCGCTTTCATTGAAAATTTAGCGGAAAAAAAGATTGTCTCTCTAACGTAACGAAAATGATTTTAGAAACCCCCATTGAAGTAACCTGGTCATTTACAAAAAAATGCAATCTTTCCTGCTCCTTTTGCCTTGTTGATGCCGGAAGAGGAAGAGATGCCATTCTCTCTCAGAAAGAGAGGTTTTTTATACTGGATGAAATAATCGGGGGTAAAGTTCTGAAAGTGATTCTAACGGGAGGTGAACCTCTTTGCGAACCTGAAGTATTTACAATAATAGAAAAACTCAGAAAAAATAATATCGCCGTCGAACTCACCACAAACGGCACTCTGATTGATGATAAAATAATCGATAAGCTCATAGGTTGCGGACTTCGCGACATTCAAATAAGCATTAACGGTCCCAACGCGCTCATCAACGATAAGATGATGGGCAAATCTTTCAATAAAATCATCGATGCCCTGAACATCTGCCTTAAAAAGGATATTTCGCTTCACACGAAAACAACTATTACCGCCCAAAATATAGCCCACATTCCGGCAATGACAGAAATGCTGAAAAGTATGGGAATAAAAAAAATCGATCTCGACGAAGTGATTCCTATGGGACGTGCAATAGCTAATTACAATCTTCTCAAACCTCCCACGGAAATGCTTTCAAAGCTTGAAGCTTTTGTTGACGAAATAAATTCGCGGGAAAAGCCGGGGGAAGTGGAATTCTCGAGCTTTACCCTTTCAATGCTCGAAGACGGCAGGGCAGCGGAATGCTCACTGGGCGACGAAAACTCCTTTTGCTCTACGATAACCTTTGACGGCAATCTTTATCCCTGCACGCTATCAGCACTCTGGAAGGAAGGAAACAGTGTCCCTGAAAAAGGTCTCAGGCAGTGCTGGAAAGACATTTCAAAATTCGGAAATTATTTAGACTCAAAAAAACTTGGCGGAAGATGCGCAAGCTGTAAAGAAAAAGCCGATTGCAAGGGCGGATGCAGGGCACTGGCATACGCGCTTACGGAAAACATATGGAGCGAATATCCCCTTTGCCCGGCAATTTAAAAGGAGTAAAAAATGAAAAGAAGAGATTTTCTTAAAAAAGGCAAAAAAGTCGCCACAGTAGCCGCAACTGCGGCAGTGCTTAAGGTATGGGTAAGCCCTCAGATTATTTCACTTGAAGACGATGCCTTTGCCGACAAAAAAAAGCACAAGCCGAAATGCCCCAAGCATAATGAATCCGTTGAAAAAAGGCTGAAGAAATGCAGGAAGAAGAAGGGGAAAAAATTCAGCTGATGACTTCAGCTATTCTTACCGGCCAAAATCTGCCATAATCATTTTAATATGAAAATAGCTTTTATAGTAAACGGATTTCCCACTCTGTCTGAAACATTTATTCTGAATCAGATTACGGGGCTAATAGACTTGGGGCAGGAAGTTGAAATATTAGCCCAATACAATCCCAATGAAGGCAAGAGGCATCAGGACATTGAAAAATACCGCCTTATGGAGAAAGTCACCTATCTGACTCCTCCCTGCAACAGGATAATAAGGATACTCAAGGCAATATCCTTAATCTCGGTAAATTTTCCGAAAGCGCCTTTGAAAATCCTCAGGGCGCTGAATTTTTTTAGTTACGGGAAAAACGCTCTCTCTTTGAATCTTCTGTATAAAACAGTCCCCTTCATCGAGAAAAAATTCGACATCATACACTGTCACTTCGGCACTAACGGACTTTTCGGAATGTTTTTGAAAAAGGCGGGGGTTGCAGGAAAATATCTTACAAGCTTTCACGGATACGACGTTAACTGCTATCCCCAAACAGCAGGCGGAGATGTATATAAGGAATTATTCAAAAATGGTGACATCTTCACCGCAAACACAAACTTCATCAAAAACAAAGTGGTTGAGTTGGGATGCGACGGGGAAAAGATAACCATTCTTCCTGTTGGAGTAAACACGGAAAAATTCAAATTCTGTGAGAAAAAAAATAAGGAAGGAGAATCCGTAAACATTCTGACCGTGGGACGACTTGTAGAGGAAAAAGGGCACGAATACGCCATAAGAGCGATTGCAAAGGCAGTAAAAAAATATCCGCAGATACGGTACACTGTTGCGGGAGACGGACCCTTGAAGGAAAAACTCAAATCATTGACAGCGGAATCGGGGCTTGAAAAAAATGTCTTTTTTACGGGATTGGCAGACGAATCGGAAGTGCTGAATCTCTACGAAAAAGCGCATATATTCATTCTTCCAAGCATAATCGGGGAAAACGGCGCAACGGAGGGACAGGGACTGGTGCTTCTCGAGGCGCAGTCATCGGGCATTCCCGTAATAGCTTCCTCAATCGGAGGAATTCCGGAAACACTATCGCGGGACAACTCGGCTTTTCTCGTACCTCAAAAGGATGTCGATGCCATTGCGGAAAAAATAGAATTCCTTGTAGAAAATCCCGCAATCCGCGCGCAATCGGGAAAATCGGGAAGAAAATTCGTGGAAGAAAACTATGATATAAAAAGTCTCAACAAGAGACTTTTAAATATTTACGAAAGCATTTTATGAACTCCTGTCACAAAAACCTTATAAAAAAATATGGATTTATACAGCAGTAATAACAAAATTTCGACAGACTTAAAAAACCGTTCCGTCACTGGCGTAAAGTGGTCAACCTTGTCGCAGGTTTTCCGTCAGGGCGCGCAACTCATAACGACGCTAATTCTCGCCCGTCTTCTTGCGCCCTCTGATTTCGGGCTTCTTGGAATGGCAGTGGTCGTTACTGGTTTCATAGCTATTTTCAAAGACCTTGGCACATCTGCGGCAATCATTCAAAAACAGGATTTATCTAAAGAGCTTCTCTCGAGCATTTTCTGGCTTAACGCGGGATTCGGTTTCCTTTCTACGGCAGTCGTTTTTCTGGGTGCCCCTTTAGGCGGACTGTTATACAAAAACCCTCAGGTAGTGCCAGTGCTTCGTGTACTCTCTGTAAGCTTTGCCATTTCAGGTGTGAGCATTTTACACCAATCGCTGATGGAAAGGTCCCTCAATTTCCGCGCACTGGGGAAAATAGAAATAACGGCAGTATTCTGTTCTTCCTTTGCGGGCATAGGATTCGCGCTTTTAGGTGGCGGAGTATGGAGTCTCGTAGTCCAGTCATTGACCCTCGTCACGGTAACTACAATACTTCTCTGGTTTTCAAGCCGTTGGCGCCCCAGTCTTATTTTCCGCTGGCGCGAAGTAAAATCGGTGAGCAGTTACAGCTTAAATCTCACGGGGTTCAGCATCTTCAACTACTTCTCCCGCAACGCCGACTATTTTTTGATAGGCAGGTATCTCGGCGCCGAAAATCTCGGTTATTACACCCTTGCTTACCGCATACTCCTCTTTCCCCTTCAAAACATATCCGCCGTAATAGGGCGTGTTATGTTTCCTGTCTATTCGAGCATACAGGATGACAACAGGCGCTTCGGCGAAATCTATCTCAAGGTCGCGGCAACAATCGGGTTCATATCCTTTCCTCTGATGGCAGGAGTTTTCATCCTCGCCAAACCATTCGTACTGACAGTCTTCGGCGCGAAATGGGAGGCGGTAATCCTGCTCATTATGATACTCGCGCCTGTGGGGCTTTTTCAATCAATCGGCACGACGGTGGGCGCGATTTATCAGGCAAAGGGGCGTACCGACTGGATGTTTCGCTGGGGCGTGGGCACAGGATTGCTGTTAATAGCCGTTTTCATAATGGGACTTCGCTGGGGCATAACGGGAGTTGCCGGAGGATACGCAATCGCAGTATTACTCCTTTCATATCCGCAGTTTGCCATACCCTTTCGCCTCATAAACCTGAAAGTCTTACAACTGGCGAAAACCCTCGCGCCTTCATTCGCAAACAGCGTCCTTATGGCCTTCTCGCTTCTCTTTATAAAATCCCTTTTCCCTCACGATAGTGAAGAAGGCATAACATTCACTTTGTGCGTGATTTCGGGAATAGCCATATATCTCCTTTTAAGCGCGATTTTTAACAAAAAGCAGTTAGAAGAATTGCTTGTCATTTCGGGAATAAAAAAAGAAAAGGAGGAATAAAACTTTTTCTTTCCCCCACCCCCCCTACTCTTCCTTTTTGAAAAGCACGAGGGATTCACGCCTTATCTTTGAAATATCTGCCGGTTTCTCTTCACCTGATCTGACGCTATAAGGTTCGTATCCGAAACCGCGCAAAAATGCTATAACCTCTTCGCACGATGTGCCTCGCGCCTTCAGGGTATGCTCGGTAAGTTCAATGAGTAGTTTGGGATTCATTTCGGAAAGGATATTCTTCATTCCGCGAAGCACTGAAAACTCGCTCCCCTCCACATCAATCTTCACGACATCAATCCTATCCACTCCGTTCTCTTTCACGAAAGAGTCGAGAGTTACAGCCCTGACCTTTTCCGCGTCTGACCGGGAAGCGGAATTTGCCGGGGCAAGCTTCGCCGAGCCCGTATTACCGCAATCGCCGGGCAATATCTCCAATTCGCACTCCTTTTCATAGACTATAAGCTTCTGAGGAAAAACATTTTTCAGTGAATTCAAGGAGATATTTTCAACGAGCTTCCCGTATGTAGCGCTCACCGGCTCAAAAGAAAAAACCTTCCCCTCAAATCCAGTCCGGGGAGATGCCTGCAGGGTGTAATAGCCGATATTCGCGCCCACATCAAAAAAAACAATTCCCTTCTTGATGAGGTTTCTGAAATAAATAGTATGCCTGTATTCAATTGCGTAATATCCGGTAAGAAAAATCTGATAGGGAATCCAGTCATCGAGACACAGACATATCTTCTGCCCCATATCAAATGTTATTACCGTCTCATACCCCTTCCCTCTCAAGCTTTTGCCGAAGAGATTGAAAATCTGCCACTTTCCCCTGAAGTGGGGAGTTTTTTCGTATATTTCCCTGAACGTTTTTCCTGATTTTTCCCGGGCAGGCGAAATATTTGATTTTTCAGCATTTACCAAAATACTGTCCCCATATGCCGATTGGCTTGTTAATAAAATGTTATCATTGCTTCAACTTCAAATAAAACTTTTTCAGCAACATTATGTAATGTTATTATACATTATACTTCATACCCAATAAAAATATTATCAGACTAAATATGGACGAATGGAACGAAAAGTCGGACAAAGACTTATCTGTATCTGAAAAAATTATTGGCAACACTGCCTATAATTATATGGGAAACTTCTCCCAAATACTCATCAATTTTTTTCTCACCCCCTTTATATTCAGGACTCTCGGCGCCGAGAAATTCGGCATCTGGGCGGTTATGTTTACGGTTACAAGCTACTTCAGTCTTCTCGACCTTGGCGCGGGAGGGTCATTCACGAAATACCTTGCCGAGCACAAGGCGAAACAGGAAACGGAGCAAATCAACAACATCATAAACCACGGACTTCTCTTTTACCTTCCCCTTGCCGCGGCGCAGTTTGCCGCCTGCTATCTGCTCGTGGATTTTTTTCTCTCTGTTCTAAAAATCCCGGCACCGTATATGGACGAGACGCGCTCAGTCTTAATTTACGGAATTCTCGCTTTCTGTCTTCAAAGCGCCATAACTCCCGTGCGCTCACTCTTTGAAGGATTCCAGAAAATGGGCGTTCTCAATCTTATAAAAATCGCGGCATCGATACCGCGCGCAGGTGGAATAATATTCGTCCTCCTCTCGGGATACGGGCTTAGAGGGCTTGCTTTAAACGAAGTGGGCTTCGCGCTTCTGAGCGCTATTCTCTATTTAATCTTTGCCTACAGGGTTTTCCCTGAAATGAAATTATTGCCTTCACGCATAGACGGAAATACCTTCAAAAAAATATTCTCCTTCGGCTACAAGGTGCAGGTTGCAAAAATCGCGTATCTCATAAATTTTCAGACCGACAGGTTTATTATCGGATACTTCCTCAACACCGCGGCAATCGGTTTCTATGACATCGGAAACCGCGTTGCATCAATCGCAAGGTCTTTCCCTCTGCTGATGGTTTCCGCCATAACTCCCGCGGCAAGCGAAGTGGATTCGACGCGTACCGCCAATGATGTGTGGAATCTTTACATAAAAGCGTCCAAATATCTTTTTATATTCACCACGCCGCTTTTCGTTTTCCTTGCGCTGAATGCCCGTTTAGTCCTCGAATTATGGCTGGGAAAATCTTATCTTCCCGCTGAAATCGTTCTTCTCGTTATGTGCGCCGGATACTACTTCAACCTCTTGTCGGGCGTAGCAAATGTTGTCTCCATAGGCATAGGCAAACCGGAATTCGAAATGGAAACGAGCGTTTACGCTTCAATCGTGAATATTCTGCTCAGCATCATACTCATAATGAAATACGGACTTGCGGGTTGTGTCATTGCTACAGCGATAACATTCTTATTTTACTCGGCTTTTCTCGTATTCAAATTTCACTCGCACTATAAAAAACCGATGGCGATATTTTTTAAAATGGTCCTTCACTCATTTGTTTTATCGGCAATCTGCCTTGTCCCCTGCCTCATATTCAGCAGAATTTACCATTATGAAAGCTTCTCCGGGAAAGCGCTCTATTTCGTAATAGAAGGTATTATCTTTACAGGGGCATACTATCTCATTATAAAAAACAGTGCCTTTCTTGACAGAAAAGAGAAAGAGAAGATTGCCTCTATATTCACCTCTCTGCGGCAAAGTGTCGCGGGGAAACTTTCGGGAAGCGCAAAAAATGGATAAGAAACGCCCGTCTCTTGACATAAGCGTAATCTGTCATGTTGACATGTCGTCGCTCAACGCAGAGGGCATTCAGATAGTCAACTTTGCAAAGGCGTTAAAATCCCTTGGACACAATATAGAATTGATTGCGCCCAAAACCTCAGGTGGGGATAATTTTCGAGAATTACCATTGTGCCATATGCCGCGCGTTGACATTGAATATCTAAGACCCCTCAGTCTGATAACTCTCGCGCCCTTCTTTTTAATGAAGCACTTTGCCCGAAAAAAACCCGATGCCGTCATCTGCTTTGACCTTTACGGCATCCCGACAATTATTCCCACTCTGAAACTTCTCAAAATCCCCGTCCTTCTCTATCTTAACAGCATCATTGGCGAAGATATGAAGGCGCTTGGAAGAAACCCTTTAACATCTTTCATCGCAGAGCTTTCGTGGAATATGAATGTCTCTCTGTGCGACTTTGTTTCTGCAGTCTCAGAACCTGTAAGAAACTATGCCGTAACTTCCCGCGGGAAAAAATATGAGCGCACTTCCGTAATCAGGGACGCCGTTGATACGAGTCTGTTCCACCCCATAGAAAAAGATCAGGCGCGCAAAGAGCTTAAACTTGACCCCCGGCACACCTACATTGGATTCGTGGGCAGTCTGTGCGCCTGGCACGGGCTTGAATATCTTTTCCATGCAGCTCCTGAAATTATAAGCAGAAACGGCAACATACGCTTTCTCATAGTGGGAGACGGCGAGATGAGAAATCCGCTCGAGAAATTAAGCAGAGAGCTTGGCATAGGGGAATATATAATCTGGACCGGATTTGTAAGCTATGAACAGATTCCGCGCTATATATCCGCTTTTGACCTGTGCATCGCGTTCTTCAAGATGATACGAAGCAATTACGGGTCACCGATGAAGGTGTTCGAATATCTTTCCTGCGAAAGACCTGTTGTCGCAAGCAACTGTCCCGAATACGGAGAGTTTGTGGAATCAATCGACGCGGGCATATCAGTTGACCACGAAAAAACGGAAGAATTGGCACAAAGGATCACCGACCTTCTCGCAGACCCGGAAAGAGCGGTAAAAATGGGGAAAAGCGGTAGGCAGGCGATTCTGGAAAAACACAGATGGGAAAACCGCGCAAAGGAATTCTGCGAAGGAATTTTTAAAATCATTGGGAAAAATGGATAAAATAAAGATAACCCACATCATATCCGCAGGCGGAATAGGAGGCGGTGAAAAATATCTTCTTATTTTCGCGAAATATCTTGACCGGCAAAGATTCACTCTCGATTTCATCCTTCCTGAAAGGGGCGCGCTTTACGAGAGACTTCAGGCACTCGGATATTCACCAAAGGTTATAGAGATAAACAGAAGTCTTTTAAGCCGCGAGGTTTTATCACGCCTGAGCGAATATCTTAAAAGCTCATCGCCTCAAATAGTCCACACCCACGGCGCAAGGTCTAATTTTTACGGACGGTTAGCATCGTTTCGAGCGGGAATTCCCTCTGTTATGTCCACGGTTCACAACTCCATAAAAGATTATCCCGTAAGCGCCTTAAGGAAAAGCATCTATATGAAAATAGAAAAATATACCGCTTCAAAGGTATCCCTCATCGTAACGGTGTCGGACTATCTCAGGCAGAGTCTCATCCGCGATTACGGAATACCGGAGGGAATAATAGAAACCGTTTATCCCTGTATTGATTTCCGGTCAATCGAAGCCACACAATCTGCCGCAGAGACGAGAAAATCCCTTTCCATTCCCCAATCAGCCGTTGTGATCACTCAGGCAGGAAGAATGACGAAACAGAAAGGATTCGAATGTTTCATCGATGCCGCATCTAAGATTAGGAAAAATTACGACAATACTTATTTCCTTTTTGCCGGAGACGGTCCGGAAAGGGAAAGTCTCGAGGAAAGATGCCGCGAGAGGGGGATATACGAAAAGTGCCTATTCTGCGGATTTCGCGACGATATGGGAAATATAATGCAGGCATCCGACATCGTGGTGTCGCCTTCGCTTTCAGAAGGATTTCCCGTCACAATGCTCGAAGCGGCATATTTCGAAAAGCCCGTTATAGCTTCCAATGTTTCCGGCATACCTGAATTCATATGTGACAAAGTCAACGGCATTCTCATCCCCCCTGCCGACTCAGACGCTCTTGCCAACGCCCTAAAATCACTTATCTGCGAAGAGGCATTGAGGGATAAACTGGGAATAGAAGCAAAAAAAAAGGTATCGGAAAAATTTTCGCCAGATTATATGCTTGATAAATTTTCTGAAATCTATGAAAAATTGGCTAAGATGAACCTCTAACAAAAAGTGGGAAAAAATGAATTTACAGGGAAAAAATTTTTTTAAGAGAATTCTTTACCCCTTGAGAAAAAAATTCGGTGAATTCATCATAAACGAAAGAGAAACGATTTTTTCAAAAGCAGGAAGTTTCATCTCGGGCAACAAAATCGAGGGAGATTATCTTGAATTCGGCGTCTATTCAGGACAAAGCTTTTCCCTTGCGTACCGGCTCATAAAAAATTCCTTCGAGGAGTCCTTCTCGCCTTCCATTTGGAATTCGGAGGAAGACCGCAAAGTAAGGAAAGAGCTTTGGGACAAGATGAAGTTTGTCGCCTTCGATTCCTTTGAAGGACTTCCCGCACCTCAGGACACTGACAAGCTTTCCGCTGATTTTACCGAGGGCAAATACGCAAACACGAAGGAAGGATTCCTTAAAAACATCAGCGCAAGCGGTGTGCCTTCGGATAAGGTAAAGGTTGTGTCAGGATGGTTTAAAGATTCCCTTAACGATGAGACAATAAAAAGAGAGGGTTTGAAGCACGCGGCAATCGTTCACATTGATTCAGACCTTTATGAGTCGGCAATTCTTGTCCTCAATTTCATCAAACCGCTTCTCGTTGACGGCACGATAATCATCTTTGACGATTGGTACACATTCAGGGGAAATCCCGCCCTCGGCGAACAGAAAGCATTCAATGAATGGCTCAAAGCAAATCCCAACTGGACTGCAACACAATATCAGAAGGAAGGTGTCTGGCGAAACAGTTTCATTATGAACAAAAAAATGTAACCCCTGCCGGGAAAACAAGAAATATAATTTGCAGGCACCAACCGGAAATAATGTATCAGTTCAAAAAAACAATTCCTCTAAATATGTAAGCAGGAAATCTATACCCGAAAAAACCTTCAAAGTGAAGTATGTTCCGGGAGCACAGCATTTGGGAACATTTTTCAATTCTTCTTAAAAAGATGCGAACAATGCGAAGCAGAAACTCGCTGTCTGAGTTGTGGCAAAGGCACAACGAGTTTAGAGTTTCAGTGAGCAGATTTTTATTTAGAAGAATCAAAATGCGACCTTTAGCTTGCGAAGGGAATATACGAACAACCGCATTATCATAAATTCTAAATATTATATTTCCTTAAAATATGTAAGCAGGAAATCTATACCCGAAAAAACCTTCAAAGTGAAGTATGTTC
>CAZJVM010000010.1:0-18512 GCA_964549305.1 uncultured bacterium | reverse complement strand
AGATTTTTATTTAGAAGAATCAAAATGCGACCTTTAGCTTGCGAAGGGAATATACAAACCACCATTAATAGCGACACTGCCCAAGGGCAGGGAAACAGCGGAGAATGGAGAAAATTCTTTCTATTTCTGGCGGGCTTTGTTTCCGAGGCGCTCAAGGACGGTTATGAGGACAAGGAAGACCACACCCTGAAATACGAGTATCAGGGAGTCGAAGTTGTCTGAATTGCGCATTGCAAGGGCAGAACATCCCATTCCGATATTGAAGAGAAAGATAAAAAGAACGGTTTTTCTTTTGCTGTTGAAGAGGGCGTCCATTCTGTGATGGAGATGGTCTTTCCCCACATATTCAATCCATTCTGTAAAATTGCTCACCTTTCCGCTTACAAATCTCTCAACGGTTATATAGAGCATATCATAGATGAGAATGCTGAATATGAGCATGGGGGCAATTACGGAAACTATCGTATTTTTCTCAGACCAATCCACCTGAATTGCCATACAGGCAAGAACAAATCCAAGAAAATTCGAACCGCAATCGCCGAGAAAAATGCTCGCATCCTTCTTCATCTTGAAGTTATAGGGAAAAAATCCAAGACAGGCGCCGATTACGGCAGTGGCAATCCACCCGAGAAAGGGCTGTGAATTCTGATAGGCAAGAATGCCAATGAAAAAGGAAATGACAACTGACAATCCGGCGGCAAGCCCGTCCATTCCGTCAAAGAAATTCATTGAATTTGTAAGACCGATTATCCAGAGGAAAGTAAAGGGAATATTAAGATACCAGAGCAGTGTGTGCTGAGGAAAAATCGTGAGAACAACTCCCGAATAGATAACAATGACAACGGCTATTAGCTGGACAATCAGGCGGTATAGCGCCCTTATCTTCAATTTAATGTCTAAAAGCCCGGAAATCATTATAAGGGTGCCTCCCGCAATGACGGCAAGCAACTCGAAAGAGAAAATATTGTTTAGTGCAAGAGAGGCAAGAATAGCCATATAAACGGCGACACCGCCCAAAAGAGGCGTCGCATTCTTGTGTATTTTTCGCGCTTCGTCGGGAATGTCCACAAAGCTGTTTCTGTATGCCACAATCTCCGCAAGAGGCACGAGTATGTATGAGAGCGCCGCAGAAAAAATGAGTATGTATATCCATCTTATTCCCAAATCGGTGAAAAAGAATCGCACCTGCGGAACAATCAACAAAAGAAACACCGCAAAGGAAATGCCGTAAAGCCACCTGCTATTATCTATGGAATAGTTTTTTTTATCCACCGAAAATCTCCAGAGAAACTTTTGCGACCCTTTCCGCTTCTCTATTGCTGAGCGCGGGGTAAAGAGGCAACGAGATAAAACTCCTTTGGCATTCTTCTGAGCCGGGAAAATCAGCGCCGCGCAATTTAAGATACCGGTGCAGAGGCTTGAAAACAGGTTTCTCGGCACAAATATTTTTCCCGTGAAACTTTGCGACAATATTGTCAACATTTCCCTTTTTAATTTTTACCACATAACGGTAATAGATATGCTTCACGCCCTTTATACCTGAAGGATGAATAATATTTCGCGATGATATTTTTTCTTTATAAAGGGAGGCGATTTGTCCGCGCTTTTTTATGAATTCGGTAAGTCGCGACAGTTGCACCTTGGCAAGAGATGCTGACATATCCGTCATCTTATAGTTATACCTAACTTCATATTTTTCCCTCCCATCATAGCTTCGCCAATTCCTTATCTTTGCGGCAATGGCTTTGTTGTCCATGGCGGCAATTCCGCCCTCGCCCGCGGCAATGACCTTTGTGGCGTAAAAGGAAAAAACAGAAATCCTACCCTCTTCGCCGGCAATCTTGCCTCTGTACTGTGAGCCGAGAGACTGCGCGCAGTCTTCAATGACGGGAATTCCCAAAGCGGCGATTTCTTTGGTTTCGGCGGGCTTTCCAAACATATGGGGCACGATGACTGCTTTCGTTTTCGATGTGATTTTCTTCTTTACGAAATCCGCGCGAATATTGCCGTCATCGGGAGAGACATCGGCAATCACCGCCGTCGCGCCCGTATAATTTACCGCGTTTAGAAGCGCAGTGCATACATAGGAAGGAATGATAACTTCGCTTCCCGCACCTGTGCCAAGGGCAAGGAGTGACAGGTGAAGCGCCGAAGTGCCGCTGTTCAGGGCAACGGCATATTTTCTTTTAATTTTTCGCGCGAAAATTTTTTCAAGCTCTTCCGTTTCCCTGCCTGACGCTATAATCCCGCTTTTTAAAACGGAGACAAGAGCTTTGACTTCTTTCGCGCCTATATCCGGCTTTGAATGTGAAATCTTCGGAAACGCCATAAGTTCATTCGTTTATGTTTATGAATACCCTCAGGGGGACAAATGCCTCGGCGTATTTCACGCGCCCCTGCGTGCCCCTGAAATTAGTAGTCGAGAGTACGATGTCTTCAATGGATATTCCCGCAATATTAGTCTCGAGCACCTGCGATTCGTGGGCATTGACAATGGCAACCTTATCATCGAGAATGCCGCTTATGTCGCTGAATACTGAAGGAGTGAAATTCTGCGTAGTGGGACCCTCATAGAATAAAACATTCTTCACGTAGCGTGCGGCGGATATTACGGAGTTGCTGAGATGCCTGTGGTCCTGATGGGTGTCGTCGTTAAAATGAGTGAATATGAATACGGGATTTACATCCATTATGATTGCCTCGAGGGCTTGAATGGTTTCAAGCCGGGAAGTTATCTTCGTGTCCTCCAAACCTCCCCAGATAACTTTCTTCGCTCCTATGAGTTCAGCCGCTTTTTCCTGCTCGGCGCTTCTTGTATCGGGGTCGCCTCCCCTTTCACCTTTTGTCATCACGAGAAGATAAACCTCGTCGCCCTTTTGGGCATATTTTTTGAGGGTTCCTCCGCACCCCACTTCTATGTCGTCGGGATGGGAGCCAATGGCAAGTATCTTCATAAATTCTCCCCCTTAATAATAGACAGACTTTCTGGACCACAGTTAAAAAGAAGATCAACAACTGACAGATGAGACAAAAAACCTCTGTACTGCTGGCGATAGACGGGATGCTCATATTCCTGAAAAATAACCTTTATCCCCGCTTCTTCATATTTTTCAAGGTTCATATAGTTTCTGCCTCCCGCGCCCGCTATATATGTGTCCGCGCCGAAATGCGCGCATATTGAAATCAGCCGTTCATCAGGGTCTTCAGGTAACTCCCCGAGTCCGGAAGATATAGCGGTTTTTTTCTCCATACCTAAAATTGACATAATTTCCATTATAAGCGCAATATTTAAATCTTTCAGGTAAATAAATTCCGATTCTATGATTTTTTTAATTTGAGGGAAATAACGGCTGAAATAAGGGGCAGAAGAATAATTAATCTCCAAGGAATTGATATGTTTCCTCTGCCATCCTTTTCTTTTGTCAATTGCCACCTCATCAATCCTCTGCGGAAATCTGTAATTGACCGGCACTGTGAGCCAAATGGACGTATCGGCGCCCTTAATCCGGTTGCGGTTTTGCCACTCGTTTTTTTTGTACTGCACGCTGTCGAGAAAAACGAAACAGTCACATCTGTCCATTTTGTCAAAGTAGCCAAGCCAAGGCAGATACTGCGGTTGATGCACGGAAACTATCATAAACGAATATCCTCGTCAGTTAAGGGGCGCATTGAAAAAAACGGGATTTGAAAGCGCCCTGCCTCCATCATCGCTTTCAACCATTATCCTGAAATATCCCTTTTCACCGTCTTTTATGGCAAAGGGAAATATCTCTTCACAGGGAAGCGAAATATCTTTTTCCGTGAACAGGTCTCCGCTTTTCACTATTTTTAATCTGCAGTCAATCTTTTTTCCGGACTTTTCCGCAAGTTTTATTTTCAACTGCGCTTCGCCTTCAATTGAAATATTTTCTCCCGACCGGGCGCGATTATCACTTGTGCCGTCTTTCAGAGAAAATGCTTCAATAACAATGTCGGCAGAGGCGCTTTTTCTTCTCGCGTAACAGCGCCCTCTCCGAAGGGCGTCAAGGGCGTTTTCCCGCGTAGATGAGTCAATGAGAAGGGCAGTTTCCACTTCGCCGATATCTTCCCCTTCGTCGCCGTGATAATCGATTCCTCCCACAGTCCAGACAGGCGCGCTTCTCATTCCATCCAAAAATTCGTTAAGGAGGATATCCCACTGCCTGCCCGGATTTATCATTTCGGAAGTATCGCGGTATAACCCCTCAAATGCCGTATATCCGTCCGTATTAAGAAGGTCGTCGGCATAACCTGGGGTTATCATCTTCACGCCCTCAATCTCTTTTTCTCTGTATGATTCGGGATGCGCCCAAATTGTGACAAGGTTATTTTCGTTGGCATAATCAATTAACTCCTGATAGGGCGCTGTGCCAGCATTGGTATCGTACTGAGAAAAACGCGCGCTTTTGAAGGGGTTGTAATTTATGATGAAAAGAAGCGACAAAACCGCTGTTGTCGCCGAAAAAATTTTAATCACCCTGCCTCCTCTGCCGTAAAGGAGAAACGAAAAAAACAATGCCGCGGCAAAGATTAGAGCGCGTGGTAAAAATGCCGTAAAATACCGCGATGAAAATCCGTTATGGATTACGGGAAGATTATCTATTTCGTCCGCGTTGTGATATCCGAGAATGAGTATATGCTTCTGCCAGTTATTTGCAGTGAGATTGCCATTAAAAAAGCTTCCCGTCCAAAAATAATGAGCAGTGGATTCGGTGCCGGGAATTACTGTTATTCCGTTGTCTTCATCGGAGAGTTTCCCGCATTCCCGAAGATATGCCGACGCGCCTCTTTCAGTAACACTTTGAAGCTCGTATCCTTTTTTGAAAATGTTTCGAAAAGGCGGAATGCCGTATTCCACCCCTATTACATCATGGTCTGTCATAAACATTACTTCGGCACCGCTTTGGCGCGCCTTTTCCGAAACCCCGGCAATCGTATCACTTCCCGTAGAAAAGTCGGAATGAAGATGAATGAGCGCCACTTTTTCAACTGCCCATACATAGCCGCAATTCAACAAGGCGAAAATACAGAAAATCGCAGCAGTGAGAAATCTATCTTTTAAAGTCCCTGATATCACCGTATATCCTTTTCCCTTAAAAGTACTTCGTAAAGATTATCGATTTTTGACACCATTGAGGCAATGCTGAATTTTTCCGCGCGCCTGTATCCTCTCTTCCCCATTTCTTTCAGCAAATCCCTTTTATCGCATAACTCGTCAATCTTTCTCGCCACGGCACGCCCGTCTCCCGCAGGCACCACATATCCCGTAACTTCATCTTCCACAATTTCGCGCACTCCGCCCACATCAGTACCTATAACGGGAAGTCCCGCCGACATTGCCTCTATGACTACCTTGCCCATTCCCTCGTTCAGGGAAGTAAGGACAAAGATGTCCAGCGAGCGGAGAAAGACCCTCGCGTCCTCCTGCCAGGGAAGAAAGAAGAATCTGTCTTCAAGCTTTTTTTCCCGAACTTCGCTTTTGAGCTTTTCCCCAAGTTCGCCCTCTCCGGCAAGAAGAAAATATATATTATCCTTCTTTTGCGCTGACAAAATATCTGCCGCCTCTACGAAATATTCATAACCCTTTATCTTTGTAAATCTTCCCATTGAGCCGACTACAAGCGCTGAGTGGGGAATTCCCAGTTTTTTTCTGTGAAGTCCTTTTTCATCTGAGTCGAAATTCCTTATAAAATCAACATCCACACCACTGTGAATTACCGATATTTTCTTTTCACTCCCCACTCCAAATGAGATGTGTTCATTCTTTCCCCTCTGCGTTAAACTTACAATTCTGTCGGTTATGAGCGACGACACCTTCTCCGCGAAGACAAAAGCATTTGAAAGTAGTTTCCCGTAATAGCCGTAAAAAACGTGACCGTGAGGCGTATGGACAATTACAGGCGCGCCTGCAAACCACGCCGCCCATCGCCCGAGGATTCCCCCCTTCGAGCTGTGAGTATGCACTATGTCAAAATGTCCGCGCCTGAGAAAAGTGAATATTTTGAAAAAAGCCTTCAAATCCTTAAAAGGGCTTATTTCCCTCACAAGGTCTTCAATGCATAGAAAAACTTCCGTTGCCGATTTTGCCGAAGCAAAATATTTTTTATCGGGATCCTTTGTCAGTCCGTACAAAAGAGCGCATTCGTATTTGTTCCTGTCAAGCCCGAGAAGGGAAAGAAGTGTGTTTTCCGACGACCCTCCCCTGTCAAGTCTCGTAATGATATGCACTACCCTTATTTTTCTCATAGTATCGACTCATAAAGTTCTATGAGTTTGTCGGCTGACCTTTCCCAGGTGTATTGTTCATCGACAACGTTTTTGCCTCTGAGAGAGGTTTGCCCGTAAAAGTCTTTTTTGTTCCGAAAGATGCCAATCCACTTCAAAATACCGTCTGCCATCGCTTCGGGGGAAACCGAAGTAAAAATCAATTCCTTTTCAACGTCTGAAAGAATTTCAGGTGTTGCCGCAACGGGTGTGCCGAGCACGGGTGTACCGCAGGCAAGTGACTCAACGGTGACAAGACCGAATCCCTCCTGCTCGATTGTTGGAAGAATAAAAAAATCGGACAAAGAATAGAATGCCGGCAAATCCTTCTCATCGAGATAGCCGGTAAAATATACAGACGATGAAAGCCCTTTTGACTGCACTGCGTTTACAAGTTTCGTTTTAAGGGGTCCGCTTCCTCCTATTACAAAAATTGCCGAATCGTCGCGCTTACGGACAATTTCCGCCGCCTCAATGAGATTTTCAAGCCCCATTCTCGGTTCCATATTCCTCAGTGTTGAAAAAATTATTTTGCCTTCGGGAATGGCGAGACGTTTTTTTAGAAGACTTGTACCGGAATGAAGAATAAATTTTTTTTTATCAACTCCTCCGGGAATTACATTTATCTTCGATTCAGGCACGGGGCAAAAACGCCTCAGTCTCCGGGAGGTATATTCGCTTAACACTCTTATGCGGCGGGATTTTTTGAAATTAAATTTTTCTATATATTTCATTGCGGGAATCACGAGGGAGTAATCGGCAAAGGAGAAATTGCCCTTTTCCACGGCACATCTCGTCGCATACTCCTCATGCCCGAGAGAGTGGCACGTATAGACTGAAGGAATTGCCGACGATTTCCCGAAGGAGTTTAGGGAATACGCCGAAAATGGCTGATGATAATTAATGATGTCTATCCTGTCATTTATTGCCGAAAACAGCGTTCTCGGACTCTTAAGAGAATTCACGAGAAAGCCCGGTTTCAAAGAAGGTATTGCGTAAAAAGTGTTAACATCGATACCTTCAAAGACGTAAGACGTCCCCTCCTTCTCCATTCTCCTTGAAATCATATATACCCTGTTCCCCTTCCCTGAAAGAGCACGGGACTCTTCCAGAAGGACTCGCTCAGCGCCACTTAAGGAAAGTTCACCGAGTTTATCCTTCGATGAAGGCATAAAGATGTCAGAGACCATAAGAATGTTCATATTTTTATCTTTTTAAAAGAGTTCGGAGCTAAATGAATGATTCATCACCGGGCAATCCTTCCGACTCGTTAATCTGTCCTATCTTCATTACCACGCCCGTTACAAGCCAGAAAGGTTCCATTATTCTGATGATAATAAATGTATTGGTCCCGATCGAGTGAAAGACAAGAGCGGTAATCGTCGCCATATATCCTACAAGAAACCCCTTGCACCAGCATTTCGGCAATTTTCTGTAAATCCTCAGAGATTCCCGGTAAAGATTCATTATCAGAAACGCGAAAGCTATTAGTCCCAGCAATCCTGTTTCCATAAGGACTCTTACATACTGCGAATCGCGGAATTTATAGCCGGTAATGCCGTAACCTGAAATTGGGTGATTCAAAAAGTCCGTTCCGCTTTCAATCCACCCGTTGATTCTTTCCGAAGTGGATGTGTCGATTTTAAATCCCGCTACTTTGAGCTGTTTTGCCTGAGGCGCCTGTCCGAAGGTGTATTCAACCCTTTCAACTACCGGTTTCGGAATGAAGAAGGGCAGAATGATTATCAAAAAAAGGGAAACGGCAATAACTGCAACGCGCTTCCTCATATTGAACAATATCAAAAGCGCCGCCGGGACGAATGCCAGATAGGAACTCCTTGAAAGAGTGTAAAAGAAGGGCAGGATGACAATTCCGGCAAGAATGAGTGCCAGCGCCTTCTCGCGCCTTCTTCTCGAATAGAGAAATATTCCAACGGAAAGAAAAAATATAATAAGAAGGTACCCCCCGAGGGTGTTCGGTTCACCCGTTTCGCCTTCAAAGGGCGCGGATATTCGTTTTCCACCCGGTATCTGATAAAGCCCGTAGATGCATATAACCACACTTGTTGCATACATTGCGTAAAGCACTCTCTTTATGTCGCGCATTGTGTCTATATTGTTCACGACAATGAAGTAGAGGACGTAATATTCAAAATATTTGAGCACATAGAAGAATCCCGATGAGAACTGCACGTCGCCTCTCAGAGAGCCGATCACTGTGGATGCAAAGCAGATTCCGGCATAATAAAATATAGGTCTGTTGAGCGGAGTCCTCGCTATTAGCCCTGTTTCCTTATAGATTGCTGTTTTCGTGAACCACGACAATCCGAGAAGAAGCAGAAGAATATCATCGAATCTGATTACGATCTGCCTTCCCAGTTCAACATCTCCCGTACCGAGCGTGCTCACATTTATTTCCGGAGAAAGAAGCATAGAAAATATTACGAGAAGAATTGCTATTTCATTGCTTACAAAGGAGATTACGATAATGAGAAACGCCGCGGCTATGATCAGGGACTGGTTGGGTTGAAGAAAAACAATGAGAAGGGATACAAATACGGCAAAGAGAAAAAACAAAGGCAAGTATATATTACTGCCGGCTAACAAACGGTTCATAATCAAGAATAGAGGATTTACTGCAATTTTTTGCCGTAATTATCGGAAAGTGTGATTGCAGTCTTGGTTTTCCTTTTAGTTTTTTCCTTATCCTGGCAACCTCCCGTCTGCCAGAGTATTCCGGCGACAATGGACAAAACTATCAAAGCCGAAAGAATTATTTTAACAACCTTCTGTCTGTCGAGGGATTGAACAAGTTTGGTTATATTTTCCCTTGTAAAGTATGACTCCATTTTGGAGAAGAATTTGCCTATGGATGAAACAAATCCTTCGCCCGCGGAATCTCCGGAATCTTCCGTATAAGTCTTGTAGCCGAACTTGAAATATTCGGGATTTATATCGGGTTTGAGCCCCAGGAGCACAATTCCGATTACATTGGCCTTTACGTTTTCAAGTATATTTTTAGCCCTCTTTAACCCCGAACGGGCGATTTTGCCGGCGCGATAGACCAAAAGCACCGCATCGGTTTTTGCGCCTAGAATTACAGCATCGGTTACGGGAAGCACCGGAGGCACATCGACTATGACAAGGTCGAAGTAATCCTTCATCTCCCCGATCAACTCTTCAATCCCCTGCGCGTTCAGAAACTCTGAGGGATTGGGCGGTATGTTTCCGCAGGTAATTATGGAAAGATTGTCGAGCCCCGGAGTCTGAAAAAGCTGTTCGAACTGAAGTGAACCAAGCATCATATCGATGACCGTGCGCACCGTATCCTTCCACTTGTTGTTACCAATGATTATGTCTGTGAGTCCCGGTTCTTTCTCGAGTCCGAAAACTTTATGAAGGCGCGGTTTTCTCAGGTCGCCCTCGACGAGAAGGACTTTTTTACCAAGTTGGGCAAGAGTTGTCGCCAAATTTATTGCAACGGATGTTTTGCCCTCACCCAAAGACGCGCTCGTTATCGTTATAGCCTTGTATTTTTTCTCGAGGAGCAGAAACTGTATGTTCGTGCGCATCGCCCTGTAGCTTTCCGAAAGCACGGAAGATGGCGCAAAATGAGATACCAGTTTTGAATAAAGGTCGATTGTTTCAGGTTCGATATCGCTGTCCTTCACAGTGCCCGACTGCTGAATCTCGGAAATTAATTCATCGCTTGCAACATCGGGAATCACACCCATAACGGGAATATTCAGATACTGCTCAAGGTCATCAATCGTGCCAATGGACGTATCGAGTGTTTCAACGACAAGCGCCATTACAAAACCGAGAAGAAGGCCCACGAAAAGCCCCACCATTGTTTTCTGGGAAACACTCGAGGGGTTTGTAATCATCGGCTCTTCATAGGCGGGTTTTACGATTGAGACTTCGTCAACTTTTTCCGCCTCCTTGATAAGGGCTTCCTGATATTTTGCCCGCAACTGGCTGAAAAGTTCTCTGTTTATTTCAACCTCGCTCTGGGCGCGCCCTATAGAAAGAAGTTCATCGGGTTTTTCGTAAATCGCCTTGTCCACATTTTTTATACGCTGCTGCAAATCCTCTTTTTTAAATTCGAGGACTTCTTTCTTTTTTTGAATCTGCTGTCTTATTTCATTTACAAGGTCGGAAATTTTCTTATGAATCGCCTGCAAGGGAGGATAATCGGCATTGTACTGCTGAGCGATTTTTTCCCGTTCGAGAAACAGATTTAGAAGGTCTCTGTTAAGCTCGTAAACGTGGGAATAGTAATCGGGCGTATATATTCTGCCGTAATCCTTATCCATAGACTCGCTTTTCTTAAGAAGGGAAAGTTGCTTTTCCGCTTCCACTATCTGTTCTTCTATTTTCAGGTATTCCTCTTTAAGGGAGTTTTTGTCTTTGAGCAGGGAGTTGTAATAAAGAGAGTTTTCCGACATAATTCCGCTTTTTTGCTGAGAAACCTTCAACTCCTCTTCCGATTCACGAAGCTGTTTCCCGACTATCTTGAGCTGTTCTTCGATAAATTTTCGCGCTTCGGTAACCTGCGCATTGCGTTCCTTGCGATTCTCCTCCTTATAAACCTGCGTAACGGTGTTTGCTATGAGCATCGCGTCTTCGGCGTTTTCCGATTCAGCGTAGATGTTGATTATATTCGTATCCTCTTCCTGCTCCGCTTCGATGCTGTCCTGAAGGTCTGAAATGATTTCAACATATTCGGGATTGTTCTTTATTTCTTCGCTTGAAATATCCGCGGGCATATAGCCAAGCTTTATGGCAACCTTTTCCATTATGGGATAACTCTGTATGACAACGGACTGCGTGGCAATATCGTCCCACGTGGACCACGAAACGACCTCAGTAAGCAATCCCGTCAAGCTTGTCGCCCTTTCCACTCTAACGCTTGCATAAGCTTTATAGAGGGGTACAGGCCTTTGCAATAGGGAAAAAATAAATGTGAGAAAGCCCAGAATCAAAGTCATAGAAACTATGATGAACCTTCTCTTCCTTATAATTCGCCAATAATCCCGAAGGTCTAATTCGTATTGTGCCATAAAGTAGTTCCGTTTTTACCTGTTTCTAATCAGGTCATAGATATAAAAAGGCTGAAGCCCTTCGTTTATCGTCCTTAAAACAGGAGCAATCTTCTGAAGTATCTTGTCGAGTCTGCCAATAGAGGTATCCGGAATAAACACGATATCGCCCGGTTGAAGTTCCGGGTTGGATACTTTGCCTTCTTCCGCCTCATCGGTAAGGTTCCCAAGGTCTGCCGTTATCACTTCGGGATTGCTGAGAGGTCCTCTCAGTATTTTAATATTTTCTTTTACGGCGAAAATCGTAAAGTCCCCCCGTGATGCTATTGCGGAAAGGAGATTCATTTTACCTTCAATCATCTTTACCATTCCCGGCGATTTCACTTCACCTATGACATAGACATTTTCCTCGCCTTTTCTCGGAATGAATATGAAATCATCATTTATAATTTCAATATCCATATTGGCCGCGCCTTCTTCAATAAGGCGTTTAAAATTTACCGGAAGGATGTTGTCATTTCTGATTACATACGCCTTTTCGAGGTCGGCAACAGCGGAAATTCCGCCTGCCATGGATAACACCTGACGAAGAGACAGGGGATATTTTATCTGATATTCTCCGGCATTTCTCACTTCGCCAAGAATGTAAAAATGCTTGCTTGAATATTCCGGGACAGAAACAATTACCTGAGGATTTTTTACATATTTTTCATAGGCATCGGATATTTCTTCTCTTAACTCACCAAGAGTCAAGCCCTGTGCTTTTAAAGTGCCAACGAGGGGAAGAAAAATGGTGCCGTTCTCCTCGACGGGCACACCGCCTCTTCCCGCGGCAATTCCTTCGGTACCAAGGTCGGGATGCTGCCACACTGATACAATAATTTTGTCTCCTACACCAAGACGATATTCCCGCTCTTTTTGCTTTAAAAGGGATTCTAACTTTTCACCGCTTTTTTGATTTATTTCTTTTGCGGCAGATTCAGATGTTTCAATGTCTGAAAGGACGGAATCATTCTGACTGATTACACCCGAAGCAGGAGGCGTATCTTTTTTCAGGGAGCAGGAAAAAAACAGGAACGCGGCAAATATTGACACCAGACAGAATAAAATCTTCTTTCTTCTAAACAATTTTTTTTCCATCATTCATCCCTTTAAAACTTCCCTTATTGTGAAGTTTAAACAATTGCGCTCTTCAACTCACAAGGTCTTCGTAAAATACAGGTGCGACAATATAAAGAAGCGTGTCCCTGTTAAGGTCAATTATTTCTTCTTTTTCCAGTTTGTTGCCCTTTGAATCGTAAATGACTTTAACTTTCGGTTTGAGAGGGCTAAGGGGATTTACATTTATTACCTTGCCCACCTTATTCGAACTTAGAAGCACATAGCTTCCAAGAGGAAAGGCAGACCATTCGCTTACAAGGGCTTTCAGCACGTCTTTTGAGAATAAATTCTTATATGAGTTGATAAGCAGTTTGACGGCATCGAAGGGAGTCATTCTTGCCCGTTGAGGCCTTGTGTGCGTAAGCGCTTCGTAAATATCCGAAATACCTATTATTTCAGCGGTAATGCCTATCTCCTTTCCGTTTAAACCGTGAGGATATCCGCTTCCGTCAAGGCGTTCGTGCTCGCGATTTACTATTTCGGCAAGCCATTCGTAGTCTCCTCCCAAGGCTTCGAGAATATACTGTTTGCTGTATTCGGGATGCTTTTTTATCTCCTTCATTTCGCTTTCCGTAAGCTCTCCCTGTTTTTCTATGATTTCTCTGGGAATTTTTGCAAATCCTATATCGTGAAGCATTGCCCCTACAAGAAGCTGTCTCAACTTATCGCCGGTAACTCCCAAAGCCATTCCAACTTTCAGACTCAAAACGCCTACATCCACCTGATGTTGAATTAGGTTAAAGGACGCGGATTTATAGAATAACGCCTTTGCAATGAGAGAGGACGAAGGGTTTTGAAGATTTCTGATAAATTCGTCTGCAACATCTTCTATGCCGTGAATATCTATTTCATCCTTTTCAAGAAAAAGTTTCAAGGAGGAAACGAGAACATTCAGGGCGTCTTTGTAAAGCTTTTCCGATTCGTCTTCATCTTTGCTTTCTACAACAGGAATATCGGTTTTTACGGTATATCGTGTTTTATACTCCACATCTTTGATTAACTCTTCATCTCCCGTTGTTTTGGGGAAAAAATCCTTTTCAAGGTTTAGCACTTTTTCCTTTTTCTTTTCCCGGGGTTTATCGCCTGCAAAGGATTCTTTCTTCTCATTGGGCAAACCTTCATTCCAGTCGTCCGTGCCAAGAGAAATTTCCTCTTCCAGCTTTTCTCTTTCCTTCCTGCCTTCCTTATTCTTGATGTTTTTGCCCTTGTTAACTAATTCACTTGCTCTGACCATTTATTCCACCTATTTTCATCTCTGTGAAATTTCATTGATAAGCGAAGAATCTATGCTTTCATTTTTCGTTTCATAACCGGTAAAGAGCGCCAAATCGCAGATATTGTTTATCACTCTCGGCACTCCCCCGCTGATTTCATAAATCACATCAATGGATTCCTTTGTAAAGATTCCCCTTGAGGCACCGCTTTTTTTAAGTCTCATTGTAATATAACCCACTGTCTCATCATAACTCAACGGTTTTAACTCGCATTTTACCGCAATCCTCTGCATCAACTGCGGAATTCTGCTCACCTTTGTCCTCAGTTCCGGCTGTCCCGCAAGCACTATTGTAAGAAGATATCTGTCATCGAGCTGAAAATTGAGAAGCAGACGGATTTCGTCGAATATCTCCCTGTCCTTTATTATATGAGCCTCATCGATGAATATAACGGTATCCTTGCCCCTTTTAAAGTTATCGAGAAGGTTTTCATTTAGCGAATGGATTATATCAATCTTTTTTTCGGGAATCGACTCGACACCTATCTGATAGAGAATTTCCCTTTGAAGGTCAATCGTATCGAGAGAAGGATTGCCGATGAGTCCGATTTCGTATTTATCGCTGTCAAGGGAATGAATAAGCGTTCTTATGAGAAGCGTTTTCCCGCAACCCGGTTCGCCGCATATCATTACCGCGCCCTTCCTCTGCTCGATTGCAAAAAGAGACCTGCGCAAAGTTGCCTCGTGGAAAGAGGAAGGAAAATAAAAAAATGGATCAGGAACATTATCAAAGGGCGATGCCTCGAGATTATAATATTCTTTATACACTTTTTAAAGTCTCCGGGAAATATTTCTTCGATTTAACAAATACTTATCGCCAATTCATAAAGCCGCTTTTAGAAATAAATCTCCCCCCTCTTTTTATTCTAAAAGAATATACTTCAAAAAATCAAAAAAGGATTTTTCAAATCAAAAGATAAATATTTTTCTAAATACTTAAGACCGTTATTTTAACAATACGCTGTGCCTAATTCTACTTTTTTTTATAAATCAGGATAGTTTATGTGGACTCTAAAAACAGAAGTGTCTTTATTAAAGGGAGCGAAGAATGAGCAAAACCTCAATAATTCTTTAATTGAATGGGCGATACAGGGTTCGAACCTGTGGCTTCTACCGTGTGAAGGTAGCACTCTCCCACTGAGTTAATCGCCCAAATGTTATAAAAATAGCAGGACTTTAATAAATATCAAGCATATAATAATGCGCCCGGCGCGATTCGAACGCACGGCCTGCAGATTCGGAATCTGCTGCTCTATCCGGCTGAGCTACGGGCGCAAAAATCCTTGCTATATAAAGAAATAAAGAAGAGAAATGCAAGTTAAAACTTTACGGACAGTCCTTTGAAAAAACAGCGGCCTTGAAACTGAAAAACTTTATCTGAGGATCATAAAAGTTTAATGCCCTGGAAAATGATTCTCCCGAAGCAAGTCTTCCGTAATAAATATAGGGAGCGCCGGAATAGTTAACACCGTTTATTGTCACATCCATATAGCCGTCGGGCTGGAACAAAATCACCGATGGATCGGATATTTCATAAACAACCAGTCTCGCCTCAAAAAAATCGCTTGTCCCCGTATTTGTAATCTCTACTCCTCCTCCGAGAATCTTCATAATCGAATCCCATGATGATGTTCCGAGAAGCGAATACCGGGAAGGATATTGAAGCTCCGTAAAAGCCGTGCAGGCGGATGTCCATCCCAAAGCGCCGTAGGTGTCAATACGCTTGAATGTAAGGCCCGTGCCTGTGCTGTCAATTACATCAACACCTGTTGCCTTGAACCTCGATGTCAACTGCGCAGGCGATAAAGATGAGCCATTTATAATTTCTTCATTCTGCTGAACGAGAGCGGCGGCGCCCGCAACGTGAGGTGTTGCCATTGAAGTTCCCGATTTCTGTCCGTAAGCTCCTCCGGGTACAGTTGATTGAATTATGGCGCCCGGCGCGAGAAGGTCAAGAAGGTCAGAGCGGTTTGTATGGCAAACCATTTTATCAGCCTGAGTCGTTGAATCGGTACATCCCGAACTCCACGAAAGGGAACCCCAATCAGCGCTGTAAACGCCTCCAACGGAAGTTGCTCCCGACGCGCACGCAGGCAGTGTGATTCCGCCCGTATATCCGTTGTTTCCCGATGCTACCGCAACGAAAATCCCGTTCGATACGGCAAGATTTACCATCTGAGATGTGAGAAACTGGTCGCAAAACGCGGAACTTGCATATTGTCCGTTATCACCAAGACTCATATTGATAACGGTTATGCCGTAGATATCCTTATTGTTTACGCACCATTCAACGGCAGCAGCAACATCGGCGCTGTCTCCGTTTCCCGTATTATCGAGGACTTTGAGAGACACTATTTTCGAACCGGGGGCAACTCCTCTGTAAGTAGAGTCATCTGAGGAAATAATTCCGCTTACGTGGGTACCGTGCCCGTTGTCATCAAAGGGGTCATAATCATCGCTTACATAATCATAACCTCCGACTACTTTGAGACAGTCCGTAAGAGGACTTTCATTGGTCAATCCGTCGGCTATTTTTGTAATGCTGAATCCCCACATCCTGATGTCGTAATCCGTCACGAGTCGCACCTTGATAACCTCTCCGGGCACTGAGCGACTCCAGAATTGGCTGTTATAAGTGCCGGTAAGTTTCTGCACCACATTGTCATTGCCGTCCATTATATAGAGAAAATCGTAACCTTTTTCCAACTCCAATCTATCAAAATATAGGGCAGTATTAACGCTTCCAGTTCTTGTAATAGTCCAGGTTTTGTCGAAATTATTTATGTAATTGTGCTTTGACTCGAGACTATATGGTTCTTCAGCGCTGATTGTGATAAAGGGTTGCGGTTGGCAGTTACCCAATGCCTGATGGGTGTAGTCCGCGCCGGAATCGATTACGGCAACTGTTTGTCCCGTGCCGTCAATATTCTGTGAGCTTAAAATCGTCGAATTTACCGCATCGGAATTTATCAAAGGCGCACTCACATCGAGATTGGCAAAGACTTTGTAATTCCTGTAAACTGAAAAAACCACAGGGCTTTTTTTAAGCTTTTTAAATCCCTTCCTGCTCAACTTTCCGCTTAAAGCAGGAACTTTTTTGAATATTCTTTCGGGAGAAATGTCTTTTTTCCCCTTATCTCTTTTGTTAAGAGAGGATACCAACCTTCCAATTTTTTCCATGCTGTTTGTGTCTATGAAATGATTGATGTTTTTTTCAATGCGATTGGAGTCGGTTAAAAACCTCTTCTTCCTCTTTTTAAGTCTTTCCACTTTCTCCGAAAGTTTACCTTGCCTTTGCTGATTTGGCTTTTTAATTTTCTTTATCCGGACCTTACCCTCGAGGGCGGAAATTTTCCCCTGAATATGCAACACCCTCTGTTTAAGGAAAGACAATTTCTCAATTTCTCCCGAATACAATGTAGATTCCGGATTTTTGAGTATTACGATGACATTGTTAATCGCGGATTTTTTAAACTCTTTTTTAAGCGCTGAATCTACATAAACGGAATGCCTGTTAATCTTCATTTTCGAAGGAGCATTTGATGGAAGGAAAAAAACAAATGCAGTAAAAATCACTGCAACTAATTTCACTCTATTTTTCAATGATTTATGCTTTATATTCCAAATCATTCTCTATCAATAATTCCTTTAATCCGAAAAATTATAATCAAAACTATGATATGTATTACAATATATTAAATATTATTAAAAAAATCAACGCGTTGCATATATAAAAATATATTTTTCGGAAGAACTGCCCCGGGGCAAAAGAAAATAATAGCAAGACAAAAAACAATAAAAAAGGGCGGTATAAAAACCGCCCTAAGATAATCCCGCTATATGTAAAACAGATTTAAAAAGACGCCGAAACTCCAAATGTATATCTTGCCACATTGGAAGGAATTCCGCCGCTTTCAAAATAGAGTTTGCTGAAAACATTCTCTATGGCAAAGTTAAGTTTGACTTTCCCGTTAAACAATGGCTGTGAAACCTTTAAATCCCATATCCAGTGTTCAGGCTGATTGAATAGGCCCCCCGGATAAACTGCAGTAACAAACTTTACGCTACTCTTGAATCTTCCGTTTACAGCAACGCTAAGTCCGAATGGAAAGGTATAATCAGAATCAACTTTAAATATATGTGTCGGAACATAGATTATTCTGTTTCCACCCTTAAATATGGGGCCAATTGCTTTCCCATTCTTATCAAGAAACAAGTCCTGATTTGTTCCCTGCGTGAAATCAAAGGGATTTCTGTTGCCTACAGTCCCGCGCTGAAAAAGATATGAAAGGTTGATGTTCCAGTCTTTAACCGGGGCTATATCAAAAGAGGTATCAAAACCCTGATATACAACATCCGGACCATTTACAAAAAAATGTGCCCTTGAATGTTCAGGGTTTTTATCAAGTACAGCATATTGCGACCTTGGAATTCCAAAAACTTTTTCAGTATAATCCCCTCCATCGACATAACCGGCAATAGTAACAGGAATCGCAACTTCAAAATCTGAATAATCATCATAAAAATATGCTATATCGCCTGACAGGTATTTACCGGAAAAACGAAAACCAAGTTCATATGTCCAGTTAATCTCCGGACCTAACTCGGGATTACCAAACAGTTTCCCTGCACTCTGTGCAAATCCATACTGCCTTGCGTATTCAGGAAACCTTCTTGCTCTTCCAACTGAAAATCTGAGACTCGTGCCGGGTTTTATGAGATAGTTAATTCCGAACCTCGGTGAAAATTCATCA
>CAZJVM010000009.1:0-57330 GCA_964549305.1 uncultured bacterium | reverse complement strand
ATTCACACCCTAAAATTTCACAACAGGCGGAAGCATATGAAGCATAAAGCATTCCGCCGGTACGCCAACCTGAAGTCCGCCTAAGAAGAAGCGGTTTTCCATAAATGTAAAGCGCACCCATTCCGACCTTTGTCTGAACATTTCTTCAAGGTGGGCGGGAGATGGTTTGTCATTTTTTCTTTTCTCCACAATATCAAAATAACCTTTCATTATTCCTTCTGCCGCGGTTTCATAATATGCCGCATCAGTCTCTTCGGGACCAAGAGCAAGGCCTATTCCGTATCCTACGCCTGTTTTGGTATTTTGCACCCTGAACATTTTTTTGTATGCTTCGGCAAGGTCGCTGTATTCCTTTCCGTGCTTTTGCGCGGCATCCTTCATAATTCCCATGAGATAATTCTTGTCTTCTTCAAATGGTATTATGGGGTAGATGTCATAGAAGGCAGGGCAAAATTCGCCTTTCTTTTCCGATACGTGTTCAAAAACCCCTACAAATGCCGGGATAAGAGGGTTTGAAGGAAAAATCTGAACTCCCAACCACTGGATTGTGACCTCTTCGCTTTCTCCGGGCAATATTACTTTGCCCCGTATTGCCGAAACGCACGCTTTTTCAAAAAAAGTTCCCCTGCTTTCGTTTGTTTCCGCGTTTCCTTCATTAATGAGGAATTTCCAGTCCTTCTTTTCAAAGGGGGCATCACCGTTATACTTGGCTATTACATCGAGGTATATTGCTTTAAGGTCAATCAGGTACTTTTCCGTAAGCAGCATTGCCGATTCTCCTTTTTTTATCCCTTGGGTTTAAAAATTTTCGAACTGAGAATTATCAAACTTTCGCGACGCAGGTATCTCCCGTTATCATTGTCACTTCCACTAACCTGACAAGAGTCAGAGAATAAACCCTGTATCAACTAATCTTCGGGAAATTATTCAAAAGAGCATCGAAAGGATAATCTCGGCTTTTTCCTCGCCAAGAGCTTTTTTCAATGGACCTCCGCCCGGGTCCTTTTCTCTCAGAGTTCTGAACATATCCTGCTTCCTTCCAACAAGAGGTTTCATCTGCTCGGGATCTTTCTTTTCCGCTTCCTTCCAGAAATTTATGTAAAGCTCAAGATAGTCTTTGGTTATTTCAAGACATTTTTCCTCTATGCCTTCCTGCTCATATTTGAATTTGCCGCCTGTATAGAAGGGAGAAAGCATTACCTTAAACCAAAGAAACCTTTCGGGGCACATTCCTTCTATGTCCTTGTATTTTTCCCAAAGAGGTTCCATAGGCGCTATGTATTTATTGAGATATTCAGGGTCCCGTCCGCAGTCTGCCGTAGGTATCATATCAACGCGAAGGCTTATATGACTTCCCTGCACAAGCTCGGAGGAGTATATGGGAAGGTCGTATTCATCTGACGGAACGATATTCGTTGCCCATACAATGAGCTTGCCGCCGAGAATCGTTGACTTCATCGTTATGATTCTGTCAACTTTTTCCGCCGAATAACAGATAACTTCCTGCGTCATCATATCGGTTTCTATGCGGCGAAATTCAGTGATGTCGTTACCGTTGTATGTGGTCAACTCCCGGGGATTCATTGGTTTGATTCCCTTAATAATCTCTTCGAAATATGGAATGTCTTTCATCTTGTCCTCCGTCGTGATTTCTTCCGTTTAGGTTCTAACTGATTATTTAAAAACTCTGCTTGTTATGTACTCTATGCCTGATTTTTGAAGCACATGGGCAAGAAAGTGCTCATTTTCCTGATTTTCCCTTATCATCTCTATTACGGCATCGAGTGTTTTGAAGACATCTTCCTTTTCACCCATTCTGAATATCTCTTTGCCTACGGTATGCATTCTTCCGAATGTGCCCCCCACGAAAATGCGGTAACCTTTCTTTTCCGATGAAATCGTGCCTGTTGGGCATGCCTTTATACAGGCGCCGCAGAGTTTGCAAAGGACTTCGTTTATAGAGGGTTTTTTCGCGTTTTCAAAAGCTACCGCGGCATCCCAGCAGACGTGCATACATTTCTTGCAGTCGATACATTCTATATCATCGTTGACTTTGGGTTTTTCGACTCCCCATATGCCGATGTCTTTTGATTCACCGCCTGTGCACACATTCGCGCAACTTGAAATGGAAACTGTGAGCTTGTTGTGGGAAAGAAGAGGACCGTGTGCCTTGTCAGCGAGTATTTCCGTGATTTTCGATTCTTCCATTTTATCGATAACGGGATAAACAAGCTCTTTTACATCTATTATCTGCGAAGGGCATCCGAAGTATTTTGAATGACAGGTTTCAACCTGATAAAGGCATGGAGTGTCTTCCTTCTGCGTGGGAGGCACTTCCGGCATTTCACCCTTTGCCATGCAGTCGCACAATCTTTGCGTAAAAGCTTCTCCGAAGAATTCATCATAGTCCTTTATACATTTTTCAACATCTTCCTGAGTGACTTTATCCTTTTTTCTCTGGCGGGCAATCTTTTCTGTATATATTTTGCGAAGTTCAATCTGAGGGGGTCCCGCGACAACATTGTTATCGAAATACTCTACTGCTGACTTTTCCCATTCCATAAAAGGAACCTCCTGTATAGAGTTCTGAACAAATATTTAGTATGTTCACTATCAAAAAAAACCGTTTTTGTCCAATGGATAAGTGTAAATAATGTGTGAAGAAATTAACATATACCCTATCTCTATTGATTTTTTACGGAAATTTAAAGTGCTAATTTTACTGTAGATTTATTGTCCTTCTGTTTGTCAATTTATGTCATTTGTTGATAATAATAATATATTTTTTGAGTGAAATTTAAAATTGAAAAACACATATGTACAATAACTTCAAATACCGCATAAGAAATCTGCTTATGGGGTTGGAAGATATTTTTTTTCCTCCCTGTTGTTTCAATTGCCTGAAACCTCTTTTTGGCAAGGGAAGGAAATATATTTGCAAAGACTGTATCAAATCGATTGGTATGGAATCGCCGGTGGCAACAGAGGCGCAAAGAAAATCCCCGCGCGGTTTTTCACAGTCTTTTTCTCTTGGCATTCACGAAGGAATCCTCAAAAGCGCCGTACATAATTTTAAATACAGGGGCAGGATAAGGCTTGGCAGGGAAATTGTGGACGAATATCTCCAAAGGAGAGGGGAGGAAATTCTCGCATTTGATTTCGACTATGTAACCTTCGTTCCTTTGCATCCTTTCCGTGAATGGCGAAGAGGTTACAACCAGGCATCGATAATCGCCGGAATGATTTCAATCTACGCCGGCAAAAAAACAGTTCCTTTTTTGAGACGCCTGAAATATACGAAACAACAGGTCGGGCTGGGAAGAAATGAGAGAAAAGAGAATGTAAAGGGAGCTTTTGCGCTGCGAAAGAATTTGCGGAAAGATATAAGAAATAAAAGAATTATTCTCGTGGATGATGTTATCACTACAGGCGCAACGGCAACGGAATGCGCCGGACTGCTCAAAAGCGCGGGCGCCGCGGAAGTGGGTCTCTTCACTATTTCAAGAAGGCATTTATGAGAAAAAAAAGACCTTTCTGGCTGTCATTCATTGCCGCATTTTATTTTTATAATTCCTTTATCGCCTTTGGCTTTTATTTGTCACCCTATGAACCTGGTATGGATGTGAACACTCTTCTTTTCCGTTACCCCGTTATTTCTCTCTTTCTCTCATTGTTCGGGGTATTTATCGGGTACGGGCTTATCAATTTCAAGGAGTGGACATATCGCCTCGTGATATTGGATTTCTTCTTTTCCGTTGCCTACTACATTGCCGAATATGAAGTCTTTGCCTTAAAAAAATTTAATTTGAGCGATGACGGATTACTGATTCTCGTTGACCTTGTAATTTATTTTCTTATTTTTCAATACATATTCAGGCCGGAAATAAAAATTCTCTTTGTAGAAAAAGGCGGCGAAATGATGGAAAATTCCGGGACCGGAAATGAGAAGAGTGATTAATTCACGCGCCAAATTATTGTATAATAAATATGAGAGGAGTTTGTTATGAAAAAAGATAATGGAGAGAAATTCGAAAAATCGCTTCTTCCCGAATCCGTTGCAGTGGATATTGACGGATTTATAGCTTATGCCGATGGCGCAGTTGTTAGCAAAACCCTGATTGATAATAAAGCCGGAACATTGACCCTTTTTTCATTTGACAGGGGAGAGGGGTTAAGCGAGCATTCCGCGCCCTTTGACGCGGTGGTGCAGGTGATAGACGGCGAGGTTGAAATCACCATAGGCGGAAAACCCGTCAATGCCAAAAAAGGTGAAATGGTGCTTATGCCCGCAAACATACCTCACGCACTAAGGGCAGTGTCAAAATACAAAATGCTTCTCACCATGTTAAGACCCTGATGTGGTTTTATTTTTCAAGCTCCACATTCAATCTGAGATATCTTCCTGAAAAGAAAATAACCTTTTTCCAGGTTTTGTATCCGTCGGCGTGTATTGTTAGTTTGTGTTTGCCGTGAGTTATGATGGCAAACCTGGAGAGTTTTCCGTCGTCACTGTGAGAATATCTCGGCGGCAGATACGCGCCATCCACCGTGATAGTCCCTTTGATTTCGCCTTTTTTAATGCCTTTGTACGCATCTTCAGGCGAATATTTAAGATAGACATAAGTGGAGTCAAAGTTGCGGTTAAGCACTCTTACAGGTACACAGGAAACAATCAGAAGAGAAACAATAACCGAGAATACAACAAGCAGAAATGCTGATTTCCTTTTCATATTAATCCTCCCCCGTTAAAAGGATTGAAACATATGCTCTTTATATAAAACATCTTTTTTAAAAGCGCATGTGAAAAATGTAAATTGTGTGTAGGCGCCTCTTTTCACGGCAATCCTCAGTCAACCGGCAGTGTAAAGGAAATCGTAGTACCTTCGCCGGGTCTGCTTTCGGCTTTTATTTCACCTCCGTGGAAGCTTACTATTTTTTTGCTGATTGCAAGACCCAGTCCGCTTCCTCCTGAGTCTCTTGCACGCGATTTGTCCACTCTGTAAAAACGGTTGAAAATCTTCGGCAGTTCATCTTCGGGAATCCCTTTGCCGTTGTCTTTAACGCTTATTAAAATATCAGCGTTTCTTCTCTCGCCGTTAATTGAAATTTTTCCGCCTTCATCCGTATGCTTCAGGGAATTTGATATGAGGTTTGCAAGCACCTGTTTTATTTTCGGCACGTCGGCTTTTATGTTTTGTGCCGTGAGATTGTCGGAAATCTCGAGTTCGATATTTTTGTATTTAAGGCTTGCCTCAAACTGCTGGCATATTTCTCCCACTATATTTCCGAGGTTTGCTTCGTGAATATCAAGTGTTTCGAAACCGAGATCTATTTTCGAAAGGTCAAAGAGACCCTGAATCAGATTATTCATACATTTGACTTCTTCGGAAATATCCGTGAGATATTCCGTTGCTTTCTCCTTATCGAGGTTTTTGTCTATGATGATTTCCGCGTCTGTCTGGATTCTCGTCAAAGGAGTGCGAAGTTCGTGCGATATGTCGGCAAGGAGGTTTTTGCGGTTTTCGTGAAGCTGATGGATTCTTTCGGACATTGCGTTAAAATTTTCCGCAAGGCGTCCTATTTCATCGCCCGATTTTATGTCGACAGCGTACCCGAATTTTCCGCTCGAGAGTTTTTGGGACGCATCTATGAGCTTGTTGATGGGGTTTGTAATGTTTCTCGATATAGGAAATGCCGCAAGGGCTATGACGAGTATGCAGAGAAAAAGAATTGTCCACAAAAAAATTCTTCTTTCCTGAGGGTAGTACATTTTATGTTTGCTTTGCAGAAGGTATTCTTCCTTGTTTTTGTTTGTCATTACTACGTTTAGAAGCATTTCACCGCCTCCTTCAGATATATAATCCCTTGAAACGTCATCTTTTCGCACAGTGGAAATTATATGCTCCAGGTTGTCGTTGGTAAATGAACTGTGCGATGCTTCGTCGAAATAAACAGAAAGCACCGGTTTCATATCTGACATTTTTACAATTCTTAAATCTGAGGCGGTTTTCCGGGAAAAATCTTCAAGGAGGTTTCTGAGGATTATCATATCCGCGGAATTATCGAGGGCATCGGGAAGTTTATCTTCTACCAGTTTTCCCATCAATTTTATTTCTCTCGTTATTTCCCTGCTGTAAATGGAAGGCTCGTCGATTACTATTCTGATAAACGCGGAGAAAGCGAAAACGACAACTGATATGGTTATTATAAAGGCAAATATCGTAAGGACTATTTTGCTGTAAATGCTTTTAATTTTAAACATCGTCAGGATCGAATTTATATCCGACGCCCCACACCGTTTTTATGTATTTGGGGTGTTTGGGGTCATCTTCGATTTTCTGCCTAAGATGGCTGACATGGGAATCTATTGAGCGGTCAAATGGTGTAATATCTTTTCCACGGACAAAATCAATAAGCGTGTTTCTCGTATAGACTTTTCCGGGATTCGTTATGAAGAGGTTGAGAAGGTTGAATTCCGTAACGGTAAGGTCAAGCATTTTTCCGCCTTTTTCGACTTTTCGCTTTGGTATATTCACGGTGAAGGAAGAATATTTCATTATGTCTGATTTGAGAGGTCGTTCGTTCATTTCCTTCGAACGGCGCAACGCCGCTTTTATGCGCGCGAAAAGCTCTCTCATGCTAAAGGGTTTTGCAAGGTAGTCGTCTGCTCCGATTTCAAGCCCTACTACCACATCCGTTTCTTCGCCTTTAGCGGTAATCATAATGATGGGGACCATACTTGTTTTTCTGATTTCGCGGCACACTTCCAGGCCGTCAACTTCCGGAAGCATAAGGTCGAGAAGAATGATGTCGGGAGATGACTGCGTGAAAGCTTCAATTCCTTTTCTGCCGTCAGGGGCATGGGAGACGGAAAATTCGTCACCTGATAAATATTCCTTCAGGTTTCTGACGAGCTTGGAGTCGTCTTCGATTATCAAAATCTGGTTTTTCATTGACCTTCCTCAAATTCCTTTATCGCCGAACAGGCGGAGCAACGGACGCAACCGGCTTTTACTTTCGCAGATGAGAGTCCGTATTTTTTGAGTATTTTTGAAACTTCCACGTAAATTCTTTCCTGATACTCCGCGTCGGGAGTACCGAGACTGTATGTTTCCGTGCCTTCAATGGGATGATGAGGGACGATGAACGGGAAAACTCCGATTTCAGCAAGCATTTCACATCCCCTGACAATTGACTCCGGACTTTCTCCCAAACCCGATATAATAAAGGATGTAACCTGATTTTTTCCGAAAATATCCACAGCAGACCTGAGCATCAATTTAATTTCCTCCAAGGTGTGAAGGGATTTTCCGGGAGTATATTCCGACCTTATTTTTTCGTCAAAACTTTCAATGTGAATTCCCAATGTGTCCACTCCGGCGACTTTGAGTTTATTCAGGGATTCTTCATAATCTCTGCAAGGATATACCTGAAGGTGTATGGGAAGGGAAGATTTTCTTTTTATGGCGATTACGCATTTTTCGAGGTATGAACAGAGCGACTTGAAGTCTTCAAATGTTCCCGAAGTGAGCGTTATATGTTTTACTCCGTCTTTTTTGGCGGCGATTTCCGCGATTTCTGCTAATTCTTCCGGTGATTTTTTTATGACGGTGTTCCCGTTCTTCAGTGATAATTCTATCGCGCAGAATTTACATTTCTTTCCGTTCTTCCAGAAATCGCACTTTTGAATTACGGTGGTTGCAAGGCAGTCCCTGCCGTGAAGAAGGGCAATTTTGCCAAAAGGTATGTTATTGCCGGTAACCCCGGCGTAAAATGACGGAGGAGAGGGAAAAATTATATCAGTGATACGACGGTTTTCATCGAATAGCGAGAAACCGCCGTTTTCCCGCATTATTTTATAGGGGCTTTTTACTCCCGTGTTTCGGGAAAAGGGGGCGTTAATTTGCGTATCCCCAATCAGGAATGTAACGCTTCCCGCGGGACCGGCGCCGCTTAACCGTCCCGCTGATATATCTTCGCCGACACTGACACCGTATGATTGAAGCCGCACCTTTAGTTTCCTGATATTCATTTTTTAAATTAAAAACAGTGTGTTAACGTTATTTCATATTCTAACCCTTTAAATCTGAATTTGCAGGAAAATGTCAAGGTTAAAGTCATTTGTACAAAGTGCAATTTCAAAAGAATCCCGCAAAAAGCGAACATCTTGACTTTGCGGAAAGCGTAAAGCTATAATTTTTATAATGTTATGTCTTTATAAGGCGGATTATTCCAAAGTTCATAGTTAACGGAATCCGATAATATAAGGTTTATATCTTGCCGGAGCACGTTGATGTCAATAAACAAACGAAATATTTCTTTAATTTTAGTTCTGCTTCTTTTTATAAATCTGCTCTTTTCATCTTATGAAATCCTGCACTTGCAATATTATAAAATTGCCGGCATTGTGAAGCGCATATACGAGGGGAAATACCGTTATCACGATGTGCGCCTTGCCAACATAAACCGTCTCGAAAGGAGATGCCTTTCGCTTCTTGACCGTCCCGGTGAGAAGATAGCTATTCTGAGATTTAATTACGAGCATAATTGTGAAATTCTCAGATACTATCTTTACCCGAAGCATGAGGCGTATATTCTCGAGAGAGTGGATAATCTCGCCACTATTCATCCCTATTATTATTTAAGGGGAGACTACAACAGGGATGTAAAAACGCTTCCACAGCTTTTGGATTATATGAAGGAAAATCAGATACGCTTTATTGCAGTCCCCGACAGGTATAATCCTTCCTATGAAAATGTTGTAAACAATATTTTTTTCAAGCCCGTTGCCTATGAGAATGAATGGGTTTTTTACAGGTTAAAGGATGACAATGGCAATATTAATCAAGACGGCGCTTAGCTTAATTACTGCGACGGTTACGGGATATCTTTTCCTTCAGTTGATTCTTCCCGCTGAAAAGCGATTTTTCAAACTGGAATACCTCTTTTATTCTTTTGTAGCGGGATTGTCTGTCGTTACCTTGTCGATGCTTTTTCTTTCGTTTTTTAATATTCCTTTTTCATTGGGCAACTCCCTGATAGCAGTACTTATTCTGAATATTTTCTTTATTGCGATTTTGATTTTTTCAAAAAAGAGTATTTTGTTTTGCCCGAAAGAGACAACGAATTCCGAAGGAGGGGAGAAAAAAGGAATTATTCCGTTTTTGGAATACCTCCTTTTAGCTGTTATCTGCGCCTTTGCGATTCTTTCGTTTCTGGCGGCACTCTTTTATCCGATGCAGGGATGGGATGCAATGGCGCACTGGGGGATAAAGTCCAAGATTTTCTTTGTTAACGGGGAAGTCACATATCTTAACTTTGACCTGCATAACGAATATCCGAATTATATTCCCCTTGCGGAAACGTGGATATATAATTTTATGGGAGAGGTAAACGACAGACTGGTGATGGTTATCTTCCCGCTTTTTTTTCTTGCGCTTCTTTCCGCTTTTTACGCGCTGCAAAGAAGATTCGGTTTTTCGAGATTGCATTCCCTTGCCTTCACATTGCTTCTTATTCTCACTGATAACGCGATTCTGAGGCATTCATATATCGCCTATTCCGATATGGCGCTTGCTTTTGCCTATTCTGTGGGATTTTTAATGCTTTTGTTCTGGATGAAAGACAAAAAACTTAATGAGTGCTTTATTCTCGGAGCGATGCTTGTGGGACTTTCCATATGGATTAAGCTTGAAGCTGTTACACTTGTTTTTTGCGCCTTGTTTCTGCTTGGTATTTTCATTCTTCGTGAAAAAGGGCAATGGAAATATTTTTTCCTTTCGGTATTTTTTATCCTGATATTTTATATTCCCTGGTATGCCTATTGCGAAGTGAATGGAATTACCGTGTCGGCAAGATACAATATTACTTTCCCTGATTTGGAGACTGTAAAAACCGTAATATATCACTTTTTCTTCAGATGCAGGGAAAGCGCCGTATGGATATCATTTTTTGTGTTAAGCGTTTTTTCGGCAGGGGAAATAATAAAGAAAAAAAACGTATTCATTCAGTTTCTCGTTGCCGCGGTATATCTTAATTTGGGATTGATTGTTTTTACTTATCTTGCAAATCCCGAGGCATATTCCACGATGACAGACTCGATGCATCGTCTGATGATGCATATCTCGCCTTTGGCGCTTTTTTTCGTGTCGTACTGGTTTAAAGAATTTTCAGGCGGGTATAAAGTAAAATAGAAATGCGTGACAGACGGACACAGTAATTATTCAGTTCCCTTAAAGGGCTTTTTTACGGGCAAAATCTTTTCCTTTACAGTGCAGATAAAATAAGATGCGTAAATGGCAAGATATGGGTCAATTACAGGCACGCGGTATCTTTTACCTGTTTGGAAAATGCAGTATGCCGCTGTGAGGGAAATAAAAAGGAGGAGGGTCATATAGAGGAATTGCCTGATTTTCATATCACTCCCTGTTGCCGATACCGCAATGCCTAATACGCCGAACAACAATATAAAGAGATAATAGTAGTGTGAAACGGTTTTAATGTAGGATTTCTTTTCCCTGTTGAATTTTTTCGCGTAATTGCCTTTCCAGTTATTGCTCCAAAGGTTGAACGCGTTCAACGCTCTTACCTTTACCCACTTCAAAGGGTCCGCATAAATCAAAGCGAGCGCTCTTTCTATACCTTCTTTCTGAAGAACATATTCAGACGCGGGAAGAGACCTGTTTTTCGGATTTTCAAGGTCTTTATAATCATAACCGGCAATCTTTTTGAATTTTTTAAGTCCTTCCGCGTAATCCACTCCTTCCATTAATGCGCCGATATTGAGATTATGACCCATATTTGTACCGCTGATTATAAAGTGTTTGTGGACTGTATAATTTCTTACAACCCACGGCAAAATCGCGACGCAAAAAATCAGCGCGAAGATAACAGCATTCTTTTTTCCCTCTTCCTTCGATGAGATGAAGTAGATGAGGAGTATAAGAAAAGGCAGAAATCCGAGAAGCACGGTACGCGTAAGCATTGCGGCAACGAAAAGTACCGCGCCGGAAAAAAGTATTTTTTTGTTGCCTGATTTTATAAATACGGTAACGGAAAAAATCGTTGCCGCAGTGAAAAAAGTGAAAAGGGTTTCCGTTCCTATTTCCCCCGAAAAGAATATGAGAAAAGGGTTTAAAGCAAAAAGGAATCCGCTTCCTGTGCCGGCATTTCTTCCGAATATTTTTTCACCGATTAAAAAGATGAGAATGGAGGTTAACGCGTGAAGAATTGACTGTAAAACGCGAACGGCAAGGAAGTTATACCCGAATAAAAGGTAAACTCCCGACAGGAGTATCGGGTAAAGGGGTGGTCGAAAGGATGTGGGACGTGCCTCGTTGTATCCTATTACGCCATGCTCGACTATTGTTTCCGCTATGGCCTGATAAAACAGTCCATCAATGTGCTGTGACCAATGAGTGAGGACTTCGGCATCGCGGCATAAAAGGATATTGTATGTGAATGATATTATAAAAGCTGTTAAAAATATTAATATGATTAGCGTTTTTCTGGACATATATTTTTCCTTATCTGAATTTTACAGTGAAAACCTTTGAAACTTCCAGCAAATTATTCCTCCCGCCTTATTACTTTCGGTTAAAGAGGGCGCGGCGCGAACCTTTTAAGATAACTTGAAAAAATGTTTCTTATGGTTAAAAGTAATCTATGTTAATATGATGAGGGCATTTAAAAAAGAGGCAATAAAATGAAATCATCGGACCTTTTCGTGAAACAGCTTGAAGAAGAGGGCGTAACTCATATATTCGGTCTTCCCGGCGAAGAGAATCTCGATTTTCTCGATTCAATCAGACGCTCTTCCATTAAGCTTGTCGTAACAAGGCACGAACAGTCCGCGGCTTTTATGGCGGCAACATACGGCAGAATTACGGGTAGAGCGGGAGTATGCTTTTCCACACTGGGGCCCGGCGCGACAAATCTTGTAACAGGGATAGCTCACGCGCAACTGATAGGCGCGCCTCTTGTTTCGATTTCAGGGCAGAAAGCGCTGAAGGATAACCGCCAGGGGAAATTTCAACTTCTCGATGTTGTGAGTTTGATGAAGCCAATCACAAAAAAAGCTGTTTCCCTTTTTGACCCGGGCACCATACCCACCGTAATTCGCGATGCCTTCAAAGTTTGCGAAAGCGAACGCCCGGGCGCCGTGCACATTGAATTTCCCGAAGATACAGCGTCTTCGGAAACGGATGCGCAAATTCAGAAAAGGTTTCCCATAAGAAGGCCTTCGCCTGATGATAAAGCCCTTGAAAACGCCGCCAAACTCATTGGAGAAGCGAAATGTCCTCTCATTATCGTGTCTTCGGGAGCAAACAGAAAATTGATAACGAAGCATTTGATGAAGTTTGTGGAAAAGACGGGAATTTATGTGGTTCACACGCAGGCAGGCAAAGGGGTGATTAGCGATAAATGCGAATTCAGTCTTTATTCAATGGGTATTCACGGAAGAGATTATGTCAGTTGCGGTATTGACCGCGCCGACCTTATAATTACCGTAGGTTACAGTATCGTCGAATATCCTCCCTACATCTGGAATCCTTTCAATGACAAAAAAATCATAAATATAGATTTCGTCGAGTCCGAACCGGACAGGTATTTTAACCCACATGTAGAGATAATAGGTGATATTTCCCACTGCCTCGAGGCAATTTCGGAAAGACTGGATGGCAGGAGGGATTTCCCCTTGTTTAAGAATATGAAGAAATCAATTGAGGGGAAACTTTACGGAGATTATGAAAAAAAATACCCTCCTTTGCCTCAGGAGATTGTTTTTGCCGTGAGAAACGCTTTGTCTGCTTCGGATATAGTATCCCTCGATAACGGAATATATAAACTTTGGTTTTCACGCCTCTACAAGACTTTTGAGCCGAATACACTGTTGCTCGACAATGCTCTTGCATCTATGGGCGCGGGACTTCCCGTGGCGATTGCCGCCAAAATGTTAATGCCCCATAAAAAAGTTCTCGCGGTGTGCGGAGACGGAGGATTTATGATGAACTCACAGGAGATTGAAACCGCGGTGAGATATAAAGTTCCTGTTGTCATCCTCCTTCTTAACGATAACGGATTCGGTTTTATAAAATGGAAACAAAGCAATATGAAGTTTGAAAGTTTCGGGTTGGATTTTTCAAATCCGGACTTTGTTAAATATGCCGAAAGTTACGGCGCGAGAGGTATGAGAATAGGAAAGGCGGATGATATATCTGAAGTATTGAAAGACGCCTTCGCAATGAATGAAGTAGTCCTTATAGAAAGCCCTATAGATTATTCGGTAAATTATGAGGTTTTTTCCGCCGAACTTTCAAACCTTGTGTGCGATTTATTCATCGCTGATTAGTCCGCTTTGGCCTGCCACTACATTTGTTATTCATTTTTTGTTTATCGATTCGCAAATACTTATATCACTAAGACAGTTGTTTTAAATATGCTTTCATTGGATGTTATCATCTGATATATCTTTTAAATACAGTCTTTTCTACCGATAGTAAGCGGAATTTTATTTGAAAAAATCGAATGATCAGAAAATTTGATAAAATTGTAACAGCGTTATTCCTCATATTTTTTGTTTTATCTTTGTACTCCGGGAACGCTGATGCCAAACTTGGGATAGCAGGAGTGAAAATAACGCCCAAAGTGAGCGTAACGTATTCTTACGACGACAACTATCGCTTTACGGAAAAGGAAGAGAGCGCATACAATGTTAATGTGAATCCGTCGATTGACCTGAGATACGACGAAGGAATAGCGGAGATTAATTTTAACGTGCGAAGTCCCTACAGATATTTTTCTGAATCCACCGGGGAAAAATCAAAATTTTTGGAGACTTATTTCGATGGGGATATGACATTGAAACTTCCGGCAAATATGAAATTAATGTTGGAAGATAACTTTGTCTCAACGAAATTAAGCCCCTTTTTGACAGAGGAAAGATTTGACAGAACAGACCGTTCAGAGAACCGTTTTAGGAGTAACCTGTACATTCCTTTAGGCACGCTCTTTAAATTTAACATAGATTACAGAAACGAGAATTACCGCTACGTGGATAATGACAGCGGTTTTTTCCCTTTTTCATTGAATAACAGAAAACTTGATAATATCAGTATGAGGCTTGCTGTTTCGCCGACAAAGGATACAAACTTGTTCGTCCGTTACTGGTATCAAAGGAATATATATAAAAATGTTCGTTCCCGAGGCTCACAGGCAAGGCAAATACATTACGGAATAGAGCAGGCAGTGGGCGATTTTTTGAGAATCACCGGACAGATAGGAACGGGAAAGAGAACATCCCAAATCGGCACATCACCGGAAGAAGATACTCTCACCTGGGCGGCTTCGGCTTTTCTCACCCTTACGCAAAAACTTTCACTCTTCTACAATGTAAACAGAACAGTGACGGACACAACTTTTGAGAATGTCAGGTCAGAAAATACAAGAAGATCGCTTTCGATGTTTCTTACCCTGAGAGGGCGATTGACTCAAAACTCCGATATCGACCTTGTTGCAAGCAAGACAAGGAATACTTCGGGCGTGAAGCGGGGAGGCGATACAGTGTTCAAAAATATCACTGTGAGGCTTGAAAACAGAATTTTTCAAAGAATCAGCAGTGAGGTGGAATACAGGTACGGAATTAACGAATTTCAGGGCGGGGGTTTTTCGTTGACGAGTAATAAAAGGAAGGACAAGAGGTGGAGCGCTGAAGGACGCCTTACATTCAGAATTTCCAACGATATGAATATCAGTGCCAGTTATCTTCACGAAGACCGAAAAAGCTTCTTCGGAAATTTTAAAAGAAACCGTATTTCGTTCACTTATACTTTTGAGCTTTAATATGGTTTAAATCTGTTAACAGATTGTGAAAAAATGCTCGATGAGTATTTTTTAATTGTACATAATAAAGAAGTATCCGGTTTTTTAAATGGAATCAGATGAGAAATATTTTGATTTGACCCTTAAAAAAAGGATATATTGGATGTGAGCCGCTGTTCCCTTACTTGGATCGGTTGCGTCTTGACAATATGGCACGATAAGAATATTTTTGGCTCTTTAGAACGGGAAGGGATGATTATATGATGTTTATGATTTTTTCAAAAAGAAGAATTTTTCGTGCAGTTCTGTGTTTTTTTCTTGTCGGTGTTTTATCAGGGTGCGGTTTTTTTCGCGCTGACAGAGTAATTGTTAAAAGATACAGCTCCGTAGTTGAAATAAGCAATGCCGAAGATATGGCAAATGAGAACGATTCTGAAATGCTTTCAATGAACAAACTGGTAATCGATGAAAAAAAGGAATGGTACACAGTCGGTTACGAAGACGTATTGGGTGTGAAAGTTTGGGAGCACAGCGAACTGTCTTTTGAAGCGGAAGTGCTCGAAGACGGGACAATTAACTATCCCTTTTTTAAAAAAATATATGTGGAAGGTTTAACGGCAAGCGAAATAGCCGACAAAGTAGCATCTTTGCTTGCCGACGGTTATGTTACAAATCCTCAGGTGTTTGTTACTATAAAGGAATATAAGAGCAAAAAGATATTCGTTACGGGTGAAGCTGAAAAGGACGGGAAATATTTTCTTAGAAAACAGACAACGCTCTTTGAATTTATTTCCCAGTTGGGCGGGTTAAAAAAGACCGCCGGAAATTCAATTTTAATTAAAAGGATTGAAAAAACCGAAAGCGGGCAGAGTGTGAGAGAAATTAAGATTCCCGTTGAAAATGGTGAGATAAAAAATAATATAGTTTTAAGGGAACAAGATGTTATTGATATTCCCGAGGCAAAATTTTTCATAAGCGGAGAAGTGGGGAAAGAAGGATATTATCCCCTTGATGAAGACTATAATATTTATCAGGCGATTGTCGTTGCGGGAGGATTTACGAGAGCGGCAAGGGAAACTGCAGTGAAGCTTAACAGAAGCGGCGGTAAAGAAGTTGTTGTCGTAAATGTAAAAAAGATAAGAAAAGGATTGGAAAAGGGGTTGTCGGCAAAATCCGAAAGGTTTAAAAACGAACTGGAAGAACTTACTATCAGAGACGGAGATTCTATAATAGTACCGAAAAGCATTTTTTATTCCGAATGATATAAAAATTAACCGATAGTGTCAGATTATGGAAATCGAGAAAAAAACAGAAACTAAGCTTACAATTAAAGATTATATATACATCTTGAGGAAGCGGATTTGGACGATAGCCCTCATTGCCATATTCGTGCTGGTTTCAGTTTCCATTGCAACATTTAAACAGCGTAAGTTGTACGCCGCGCGCTCGAGGATTTTAATTGAATATTCAGCGAGCAACATAGTTTCCTTTCAGGATATAAATAAATTTTCCGGCTACAATGAATTCTATGAAACCCAGTATGAAATAGTCAAAAGCCGAATGGTTGCCTTTGAAGTGGTAGACCGTCTTTACCCCAACGAAAACCTTACGGAAGAAGAAAGAATAGCACGGGCTGATCAGATTAGATCAAAGATTATCGTCGCTCCCGTAAAAGGGACCACTCTCGTGGATCTTGCTATGATAGGCCCTGATCCTAAAGAGGTGGCGCGCCTTGTGAACATAGTGACGGATGTGTACATCACCAAGAGTCTTGAGGACAAGGTGAACAGTTATAAAACGGCCTCGAGCTGGCTTGATGATCAGCTTACGTCTGTAATCGTAAAGATGAAAAAAGCCGAATTTGACCTACAGAAATATAGAGAGCAGAAGCAAATTATCTCACCAAGGATAGAAGAAAGGCAAAGCTCCGTTATATCGGAACTTAGACAGGTTACATCGGAGTTAAACAGCCTACGCTCCCAAAAACTCGAACTTGAAATATCCCTTAAACAGATCAGGGATCTTCAGAAAAGAAACATAGAAATTGACGAAACTACTCTTCCCCAGGTTTTACAGGGAACAAGCGTTCAATCTATGCGTAATCAGGTGTATACATTGAAGCAGAACTTGTTTAAGATAAAGACGGAGTTTGGAGAAAAACATCCTGAAGTTGAAAAAATTAATGCTCAGATTGAAGCCATAAACGGTAATATCGATTCCGAAATAGAGAAGGTTATTAACAGAATAAACAATAAATATGATCTTATAAGAGCAAAGAATCAGCTCCTTAAAGAAAGAAAAATCGAACTTAACAATCAGGCAATTGCACTGCTTGAAAGGTCTATTCAGTACAATATTCTCAACCGTGAAGTTGATATTAACCGAAACCTTTATGACTATCTTCTGAAAAGGGCAGGCGAAATCAATGTTACGGGAAGTATGCGTTTTAACAATATAAGCCTTGTTGACAAGGCAACTGTTCAGAACAGGCCGGTAAGTCCCAATGTGCCGCGTAATCTCCTGCTTGGAACGGTTGTGGGATTAATCCTTGGCATAAGTTTTTCCATGTTCCTTGAATACCTCGATGATACGATAAGGACAATAGAAGATGTTGAGCATTATTTAAATCTTCCTCTTATGGGATTTGTTCCCAATATAAACAGCTATTTCAGGAAAAAAACACAAAAGATGACTCCCGAACTGATTACATATATACAGCCGAAATCGACTGTTTCCGAATGTTACAGGGCTGTGAGGACAAATATACTCTTTTCGTCGGAAGTCCCGCCTAAAGTCATTATGATCACAAGTTCGACTCCGGGAGAAGGTAAAACGGTTACTGCCATAAACATTGCCATAGCAATGGCGCAGGGAGAAAAAAAGGTATTGCTCATAGACGGAGATATGAGGCGTTCGAGAATACACGATGTATTTAAACTCGAAAATAAATTCGGCCTGAGCCTGTTGCTTGGAAACAGCAGCAGCAGTGATCCTTTTTCAGCTATTTCAAAAACAAGTATAGCGAATTTGAGCGTATTGGGAAGCGGTCCCGTGCCTAAAAACCCTGCGGAACTTTTAATGTCCGTAAAAATGACACCCCTCATAAACGCGTACAGGGACAACTATGACATAGTGGTTATCGATGCTCCGCCTGTTGTGCCCGTAACTGACCCGGCAATCATTGCTAAATTTTCCGACGCGGTGTGCCTCATCGTCAGAAGCGGAATAACACCGAAAAATATAGTGGCCAAGAACGCAAAAAAATTCCTTGACCTCGATGTCAAGAGATTAAGCGTACTTCTTAATGATGTCAGAAGGCAGGATTCTGATTATTATTACTCCGAATATTATTACAGTTACTACAAGAAGGAAGAAGACCTTTTTCAGCAATGATGATGTATGTAATTATCCTCTTATGTTTCAAGCAAACCGCAGAAGATTTCCTGAATCTATCCTCGCATCTTTTATAAAAGAGTTTTCCAATATTGAAATATTCTTATGTGTACGGTTAAAGCATTTAATGTAATGACATTAGACGGATTTTATAAAAATATTTTGGACACTTCTGAAATTTATCGTAATATTGAAAAATAAGCTTTTTGACAAAGAGATTGCTTTTAAAACAATACTTAATTATTTATTGACATAGTGGACACAGAACAAAAGACCCTGGACAGAATAATAGAGGGGGGAATCTATTTTCTTCTTCTCTTTACTCCCGTAGCATTCAGTACTGTGGAGTTCTGGTCCGAGTCGGTTATGGAATTGGGCATTTTTTTCATTTTTGTTATCTGGTTCATTAAAGCTTTTACTTCAAAGAAACTGTCATTTTCAATCACATATTTCGATATCCTTCTGCTTTTTTTTATATCCGTTATAACAATACAGATTATTCCGATACCCTCTTCCATTGCGGGATTCTTTTCAACCGATTCTTTCGCTTCAATTCAGGAATTAAAATCATCGGTCGCCGGAAATTCATTCACTACGATTTCTCTTGTCCCCTGGTCAACAAGGGTTGAGCTTATCAAGATACTCTCCTATGTAATGATATATTTCGTCATAGTGAATTATTTTTCCTCTTTTAAACAGGTGGAACGCCTCATCATAATATTGCTGATAATTGGCGCAGCAGAGTCTGTGTACGGAATTGTCCAATATTTGAGCGGTGATGAGATGCTTTTCAATTATACATATTTGGATCATCAGATGGGAAGATTGTCAGGCACTTTTCCCAGTCCGGACCACTTTTCGGCTTATTTAAAAATGTGTGTTTTCACCGGATTGGGTTATCTGATGTATCTTTCCGATATAGACGGCTTATTTAAAAAGGAAAAAAAGAAGAAAACTACTGTCGAGGTTCTCAAAAATACATTTGCCGTATCCGGGAAGTGGGAAGGTCAGGCAGCAGTTTTATTGGCAGTCGTGTTAATGTCCGTCGCGCTTGTCTTTACGAAATCCAGGTCAGGTATAATGAACCTTGCATTAGGACTCATATGTCTTTCGGTTTTCGTTAAAATTAAATTTTCATCGAAAAAGTTTATTAAACTTGTTGCCATTATTCTGTTTATTACAATAATTGTGGGAGTGTGGATGGGAATTACCCCTGTATTTGACCGCTATTTAGACCTCAATCCCAACGATGTGCTTGAGGAAGGAAGGTTTTCCGTATGGATGAGCACTTATAATATTTTTAAGGATTACCCTCTTTTAGGTTCCGGGTACGGAAGTTTCGTTTACATATACCCTTCTTATACTACACGAACAAATCAGGGGTGGGTTAATCACGCTCACAATGATTGGCTCGAACTGTTGTCGGATACAGGTATAGTCGGTTTTTTGATTGTCCTTGCCGCTTTTATATTGCTAAGCACTAAAGAGCTTTTAAAGGCATTTTCATCGTCAAAAGATAAGATTATTTACCTCTACTTTGGATTGTATATGGCAATCTTTTCCATTGCCGTTCATTGCCTGACAGACTTTAACTTAAGGACAACGGCCAATTCCTTTCTGTTGGCGGTTTTGACCGCGCTTTATGTGAAACTGGGTCAAAGCTATGAATTGAATGTGAAAAAAGAATATGGTGAAAAATAAAGGCGCATACTCCATAAACGAAATATTGGCGATATCCGTGTTTGTAATGTTTATTCTTACATTCGGAATAATGTTTCTTCAGTATTTTTTTTCAACTTTATCCGTTAACAGAATTTCGAGTATCGATTTTTTTGATATAGAAAACACTGATGTCGCTTCCATAGCGAGAGACATAGGAAATGCCACAAAAAAGAATCCTCTGTTGTCCATGCTCTTAGGTGATATCTATTCGGAAAAATATCAGATGGAATATGAAGATGAGGAAGAAAATCCCGCGGGGAGCGAGATTGACAATTCAGGTGAAAATATAAAAAATGATTCTCTTCCTGATGAATATTACAACAGGGCATTGTCTTATTACATTAGCTCGATAAACCAAAACCCCCTTTTGGCTGAGTCTCATATAAAAATCGGCGAACTATATTTTCTGAATGGAAAATACTCCGAAGCTTCAAAATCTTTTGATAACGCCGCAAAGTTGGACAGGAATAACGCGTATAATCTCATCAAGATAGCGGATTATTACATCAGAATGGGATATTATGATGAAGGTAAAGAGATACTGAAGAAATCCTGTATGCTCGTAGACAAACTTTTAGGCAGGGCGATGCAGGTTATTTTCGATGCATCGGGCAGTCTGGAAGATCTTGAGGAAATAACCCCTAAAACTCCCGATTCATATATGTCCCTGGGGAGATTTTTGCAGAGAAACGGATTAACTGATGATGCTTTGAATATTTTTTATAAGGCAAAAAAGTACGACCCTCAAAACATAGAACCATATAAGGCAATCGAAAAAATATTCCGGAGCAGAAATGACACTGAATCCGCTATAGACCTTTGGAGCGAAGCAATTGAATTTAATCCCGACAATCCCGATCTTTTTTTTAAAATCGGAGTTGCCTACATCAATGCGGGAGACGATTTCAGCGGCATAGACAATATTGAAAAAGCGTTGAAAAAAGCTAACACTTCCACTGCAAAAAAGACTCATATTGTAGATTACCATTCTGTTCTAATGAATGTTTATTTTAAAATGAAAGATTACCGAAGAGCGCTTGATTCCGCTGATGCCATATTGAATTTTAATAAAAAACAAGCTAAAGCTTATTATTATAAAGCTCTTTGCGAAGAACAGATAAAATACGATATTAGAGGTGTGTTATTGTCTTTGAGAAAAGCTGTGGAAATCGAGCCGGGAAATGTTGCTTATAGAATTACATTGGCGAACGCTTACAAAGATTACGGTTTCTACAGAAATGCCCTGAGAGAATGGCAAAGAATATCATCTGAAAAGAAATATGCCGATAGAGCTTTAAAAGAAATGGCGCAGATTAATACAATGATGCAGTCTGATAAATAGAAAAGTTTGTAAAGAGAAAGGTAAGTTATGGGAAAAATAATATACAGGGAAACGGGAAAAAACGGGGACAAATTGGATTCCTTTTTAAGTGATATAGTTGCCGGCGGAATGGTTGACAATATTAAAGGCACCATTGTGATAAAGCCAAACCTTTGCACATTTGCGCGAATCGAATCGGGGATAATATCGGATATAGAGGTTATAAGAAAACTTATAAGACTGCTGAGAGACAAAAAACCCGGCTGTAAAATTAAAATAGTGGAAAGCGACAGCTTTGACAGAAAGGCGTGGGATGTGTATGAAAAGCAGGGATATAATGAACTTGCCCGGGAAGAGGGCGTGGAACTGATAAATTTAACCGACGAGAAATCAGTCCCGATGGTTGTAAAGGGCACTCCATACGAAGTGAATGTTCCGGGTATTTTTTTTGACGATATCTTCTTTATCTCCGTAGGCAATCTCAAGACTCACGATTATCAGAAAATAACCTGCATTTTTAAAAACCAGTTTGGATGTGTGCCCGATACTTTAAAAGAGAAATACCATCCCTATCTCGATGAAGTGCTCAATTTTATGGACGGAATAATCAGTCCTGACCTTTCCATAGTTGACGGGCGCGTTGCTCTTGAAGGAAACGGACCTGTTGACGGTGACCCTGTGGAGTGCGGAATAATGATTGCGGGAAGCGATTCCCTGGAGATAGACACGCTATGCGCGAAAATAGCGGGTTTTGACCCTATGAAGATTCCTTATTTGAGATACGCTTACAAAAAAAGGAAATTCAATCCGGAAAGCGTAACGCTCGACGCAAATATGAAAGTTGTCAATCTTCGTTTCATTCCGCAAAAACTATTTAACGGTATACGGCTTAAGATTTCAATAGTCCGTTTGTCAAATTTAGTGACCATTTTTTCAAAAAAACTGCTTTTCTATATTTATTATTTCGGCATTGTGGCGACACTGAGGATAATACCGAAATCCCTTATGAAAAGGTTAAAAAACGCATGACAAAGAGAACGATTCGCGCGGGAATTATAGGTTGTGGAATGATAACGCGCTCATTTCATATTCCGGCGCTTATGAGGTTTCCGGAAGTCAGGCTCGAAGCTTTTTCCGATGTCAACGAAGAATGGGCTAAAGATGTCGCGGAAAGATATTCCGTCCCTTATTTTTTTTCCGATTACAGGGATATGATAGGCAAGGTGGATATTGTCATAGTTGCGACGCCAAACGCGTACCATGCCAATATAAGCAAGGAGCTTTTAAATGCCGGGATAAGCGTTCTTTGCGAAAAACCAATGGGGATTTCAGTATCGGAGTGCGAGGAGGTTTGGGAGGCGGAAAAGAAATCGGAAGGGCTTTTTATGGTCGCCCAAAGCAGGAGATTTGCTTCAAATGCAATGTTTTTAAAAAAGCTGATTGATAAAAATAGGTTCGGAGAAATAAGAGTCGCGGAGTTTAAACTCGGTCACAGTCACAAGCAATGGATAACCCGTTCGGGATTTGCCTTTAAAAAAGAACAATCGGGCGGAGGTGTGCTTATTGACCAGGGAATTCACCTTATAGACCTTCTTGTATGGCTTTGCGGCGACTCAGTCAGTGTGAAATCCGCAACGGGGAAAGATGTTCTCGGATACGGAATGGAAGATACGGTAAAAGCCGAATTCACTTTGTCCGGAGGAGGAGAGGCAACTGTGCTTTCATCGAGAATTGACGAATGGGAAAATGTCTGTAAAATCGAAGGCACCGAAGGATGGGCGCATTTTCACATAGACGAAAAAAGCTATCTTCATGTAAATAGCAAAAAAATAAAAGGATGCGATGTCCTGGGCACTCTGCAGTTTAAAACGCCTCTCACAAATATTTATCAGGACCAGTTCGAGTATTTTATTGACTGTGTCAAAAATAAAAAAACTCCCATGACAAACTCGGAAGAAGCGATTAAAGGAATTCGCCTGATGAATGACTGTTATGATGTTATGGATTTGACAAAATAAATGAAGGTCTGAAAAATTCCTATAATGCTAACCTCTTTCAGCAATATCTGTTACAATTCACTGTAGATATTTAATTTTTATTGCCTGCCGGCAAAGCATAATAAAAATGAATATAGTATTTGCGCTAACTTATTTTGATGAATCGAATTTTGCCGGGGGAACTCAATCCCTCGTAAAAAGCCTTTCAAATGAACTGACAAAATCGGGGAATCACATAGTCATACTGAATATAAACCATAATAAAAAAAGTGATGAGATTTGTATAAAAAAATATGACTGGGGGGAATCCGTTTCCGTCCCTTCAAGGGGAAGTTTTCCGGCGCTTATCGGGAAAAAGATATTGGCATCATTGTTCCACGCCCGTTTCCCTATAAAAAAGCGCGATATTTTAGATTGTCTGGAAAGCGCGGATGCTCTGGTTTTTTTTGATGTAAATGAAATGTCCTTTCCTTTTTTTCTGAAGAATACTCCTCTGCTCAAGCTATTCTACTGTTGTACCCTGATTGAAAAGGAAGATTTGTTTAAAAGAAGGTTACTGGCAGGAAATCTGCTGAGAAAAGCTTCTGACTTATATATCGCTTCCAACGTTTATACGGGGATGGCGCTTGAAAGGTTGGGTATCGAAAGTGATAAAGTTAAAATTATTCCATATGGAATAAACGTAAGCAAATATTCAAGAATAGGGGAATTGCCCTTTGATGAAAGGCGCATAGGTTTCCTGGGAGGAATTGAGCATAGGAAAGGTATTCACCTTTTAATCAAAGCATGCAGTGAAATACAAGTGCAACATAGCCTGGTTATAGCAGGTCAGATTAGGGATTCCCAATACAGCGATGAAATAAAAACGAATGTCGATAAGTTAAATGGCGGAGGGTTTTGTAAAGCGGAATTTGCCGGCAGAATTCCCGATGAAGGAATTATGCGGTTTTTCAGCTCGCTTTCTATTTTTGTATGCCCCTCCCTTGCGGAGGAATTCGGCATTGTAATCCTCGAGGCAATGGCTTGCGAAGTCCCTGTTATTGCTTCTTCTACGGGAGGAATCAGGACAATCATAGAAGACGGTAAAAACGGATTACTTTTTGAATCAGGAAACCCTCACGACTTGAAAGATAAAATCAACCTTCTTCTAAGTGACGGGGATTATGCCCGTAAATTGGCGCGAAACGGCAGAGAAACCGTTGAAAATAATTATTCAATCAAAAACACAGCCTCAGAATTGAAATCATATATTGAGAGAAATATGAAAGTTCGATGAAGCAGGGAACAAAAATAATTAAAAACACGAGCGTTGAATTAATATCGAACATAGCCAATATTGTTTTAAGCGCCGGATTTACATTCATTATAGCCAGAGTCTTTGGTCCGGCACAATATGGCATGTATTCCCTTGTAACGACTTTTCCGGTAATTTTTGCATCACTTACCATATTCGGAATTGACTGCATAATAATCAGGGATATCGCTAAAGATAAAGAAAAGGCGGGACCTATACTTTTTAATGCCATAATCTTTCAGTCAGTTCTTATAGTTTTTACCTCTGTTATAATCGTAATTACGATGGTTCTGCTCGGTTATAGCAGTAAAACAATGTACCTGATTTTTTTGTTTTTCCTCTTTTCCGCAGTTAACTCCATATCTGTAGTTAATTCTTCCGTTTTTAAAGCGTTCGAGAAAATGGAATACAACGCAATCCTCAATACGGGAGAAAGACTGCTTCTTTTAATCGCGGGCGTTACGGTTGTAATGAATTATGACGGAGTAGCGCCCCTTTTATTGACTTTTCTGGCAGTTTCCCTGTTTAAACTTATAATTACCTTTAGAGTAACCTTTTCAAAATTTGCAAAACTCGTATTTGATATTCAGAAAAAGATATTTGGTTATTTTATAAAAGAAGGTTATCCCATTGCCATATCTTCTTTCTTCACCGCATTCAGGTGGAATGTAATAATAGTAATAATCGCGAAACTTCTTTCAGACAGCGATACCGGTTTTTATAACGCGGCATTCAAAATTGTATATCCTCTTCTAATAATAATTTTTGCATATTCAACTGCTATATTGCCGGTTTTTTCCGTTTATTATGGAAAAGATGACAGCAATTTTTTTCGCCTTTATCGTATCTCCTGTAAATTTGCCACATCGGTTTCCATTCCTGTGGCAATTTGCATTACTTTTTTTTCATCGCAAATCATTTCTTTGCTTTTCGGGGAGCAGTTTTCAGTTTCAGCGGATGTTCTCAGGATAGTAATCTGGATTCTTCCTTTCTCATTTATGATTTATCCTATGGGCAATATTCTTGTAGCAATGAATCATCAAAAGATGGCTATGGTCGCGAACGGAGTCAATTCCGTCGTTCTTTTTTTTCTGACTCTCTATCTGACATCGAAGTACGGACTTTACGGTGCCTGCGCTTCAATTGTCGCTGCCGAGTTTTTACTATCTCTTGAATATTTTTATATTGTTACGATTAAATACAGATATACGAAAATATCGGAATTTCTGTTGAAACCGGCAATTTCCGGATTGTTGATGTTTGCTGTTATATATACAATGGCGGAAAACAACCTATACCTTGGCGCAGTATCGGGATTGGCGGTTTATAGCCTTTCATTGTACATTTTAAAGGTGTTTGACAGAGAAGAAATAGATAAATTCAGAGACGCGTTAAAGATTAATTCGATTAAAAATGATTAGGAAAAAAATTGTTTTTGTGTGCCTCACATTCCATTGGCCGCCTTTAGGCGGTGCGTGGGTTGATGAGTGCGAAGTAATGTCGCGGCTTTCGGAAAAATACGATGTATCCCTTGTTGTTCCTTCGTTTGAGCGTTTTTTTCCCAGAGGAAAAATCGACGGTGAAATGCCATTCAGGGTTAATTCCATTCCATTCAATGTTATTTCTTTTAACAGGTTTAACCTATCTTCGAAAATAAAGCGGGAAGTGGACAAAATATCTCCCGATGCGGTTTTTATAGGAGAGTCAGGGGTAATGAGGCCTTATATTGCCAATGCCCTGAAAAAATACAAGGTTGTCCATCGATTCTACTCAACTTCAATTTGGTGTTTCAACCAGAATTATTTTATCGACGGCAAGTACTGCGGGAAAAATATTCGTGACAATTACTTTCATTGTGTGGCGTGCGCGCTGAAAATGGGGATTGACCGACTTCACGAATATCTCGCCGCAACGGCTTTTTCTCCCACATATATAAGTGATTTGAAAAAGGCCTACCGAAACGCGCGGGCTATAATAGTTTATAACGGCAAGATAAAAGAATCGCTTTCAGGTTGGAGCAATGACGTAAGGGTTTTTCCAGGAGGAGTTGACTGTGGTAAATTCAGGCCTCAAAATAAAGAGAATTCAGGCGGGAAGGTCAACGTGATACTTCCCGGCAGGGCAGATGACCCTGCAAAGGGATTGAGCTTTCTTTTGGACGCAATGAAGCATATGGGTAAAGATGCTGAAAAAATAAAGCTGAGAATTACCTGGTGCCACTCGGAACCGCCCGACACGGATAAGGATATTGAAATCGCCCCGTGGCTTAAATTCGACGAGGTAGAGCGGTTTTACGAAGGCGCGGATATATGTGTTGTCCCATCACTATGGCAGGAACCGTTTGGAATTACTGCTCTTGAGGGGATGGCTTGTGCTATGCCCGTAATCGCGTCAAAAATAGGAGGTTTACAGGGGATTGTGAAAGACGGAGAAACAGGCTATCTCATCGAACCGGGAAATGTAAAAGAGCTTTGTAAAAAACTGACAATGCTTGTAAAGGATGAAGCTTTGAGAAGAAAAATGGGCGACGCGGGGCTTAAAAGAGTAAAAGAAAATTATTCATGGGATGCTGTGATGAAAAAGTATTACTACCCGCTATTGGAAGAAGTTTTGGGCGAATGAAAAAAATTCTTATTATCAAGATGAGGTTTCCTTATCCGCTTTTTGCCGGCACAGACCATGTGAGCTATAACCTTATTAAAGTCCTTTCTCAAAAACATGAAGTTTCGTTGATATGTCATGTGCGGTCTGAGGAAAATAAAAAAGATGTGAGCGAACTTAAGAAGTATTGTAAAACTATTATAACCGCCCAATACCCCACATATAGAAGTTTTGCACATCGTTTATGGCACAAAATTAAAAGAGAATTTCTTTTTCTTTTCTGTTTTATTCCCCGGGACGTAAGCGATAATCTGACATCTGATATTGAAAAAAAAATCAAATCGCATCTAAAGGAAAATGAATACGACCTTGTTCAGATAGAGTATTACTATGCGTCAAAGTTCGCGAAATATATTAAAAACAGCACATCCGTAATGCTTTCGAATGACGCTTATTATGAAACCATAAGACAGATAGGCGCATATGAAAAAAGATTAATAAAAAGAGCGATAAGATATTTTGAATACTTCGTAACGAAGCGATATGAAATAAAATCATGTAATAATTTCGACTGGGTATTTTTTATAAGTTCCCATGATATTGAAGTATTGAAAAAGAGCGTAACGCTTGACAGAACGAAGCTCATTCCGGTGATAATGGATATTAACGCTCCCAAAGACGCTCCTGCACCAGAAGAAAACACAATGATATTTGTTGGAGGTATGCACGCGTTTTTCAACAGAGACGCGGTCTTGTATTTTTGTAAAGATATTTTTCCCCTTATTTTGTCTGAAAATCCCCAGGCGAAATTCATTATCGTGGGTTCTGCTGAAGGCACGGAAATAGTTGAACTCGGAAAGCATCCAAATATAACCGTTACGGGGGCAGTGAGCGATGTAAAACCGCATATTTTACAATCCGCGCTATATGTTGCGCCGCTTCGCATAGGCACCGGAATAAAGACAAAGATTCTCGAAGCAATGGCTCTGAAAAAGGCTATTGTTACAACCTCAGTAGGAGTGCAGGGCTTGAAGGTGGAAAATAATGTCAATATTTCTATTGAAAACGAGCCTGAAAAATTTGCGGCGAAAGTGTTGCAATTGCTTGATAACAGGCAATTATGCGAAAAAATGGGAGAAAGAGCGGAAGTATACTTCAGGGAAAACCACAAACTCGATTATGCTTCTGATAAACTGCTGGAAGCCTATGACGCGGTTTTAAATGAAAAATGAACATTTATTATATCACTCAAACGGATTTCAATATCAATCTCGATATAGCAACGTGGTACGAGATGGCAGTGGAGTTGGCAAAGTGCGGTTGCAAGGTTGAGATTATCGTGCCTGAATTCGATAACCCCCCGAATATAAATAGCAGTGATGTCTCTTTTGTGTTTCTTCCATACCCGAGAAAAAGATTTATTTCATCCGTTATTTTTCAATTGTCGTTATTTTTCTATGCCTTAAAATCCGTTATATCGGGGAAATGTGATATTTTTCTTGTTGACCCTTTTATCGTACCCAGTCTTCTTCCGCTTGCTATTTTGAGGAAAGCCGGCCTTTTAAAATCTAAATTTGTAATGGATGTGCGAAGCGTTCCTGTTGATGTATACAGTCTGACAGATAAATTATACAGAGCGCGCTTTGATTTAAGCGTATATCTCGCAAAATATTTCTTCGACGGAATTACGGTGATTACGGAAATCTACAGAGAAAAATTCGCATTTGACTACAATATAAAAAAAGAGAATATGGCAGTGTGGACTTCAGGAGTTTGCCCTGAAAAATTCAATCCCAATGTAATATCATCGGTTAAGAAAGAATTGAATATTGATGATAAATTCGTAGTTATGTACCATGGAGGCATCTCGCCCTCAAGGGGGATAATGGAGCTTATTGACGCTTTTGAAATTACGCGGGAACATTATTCCGATATACTGCTGTTGCTCGTGGGACGGGGTAGCGAAAAGGAAATAAATATTCGCGTTAAAGAAAAAAAACTATCAGAGAGTGTTTTGTATGTGAACGCCGTAGGTTATGATAAAATTCCCTATTATATAAAAGCCTGCGATATTGGCATATTGCCTTTTCCTGATTCAATATGGTGGAGAATGAGCAGTCCCTTGAAATTGTTTGAATATATGGCAATGGGAAAACCGGTTATCTTAACCGATATAGAATCTCATAGAATAATGGGAAAAGAATCTGAATCGATTTTTCTTATAAACACAAATTCTCCGGCAGATATTGCCGAAGGCATTAAAAAAGCATATTCTATGAGAGAAAGACTTCCTCAAATAGGTAAAAAAGGAGTGGATATTATTCGTAAAAACGGCACCTGGCAGGCACAGGCGAAAAGTTTTTTAAAATATATGGAAAGAATATAAAGATTTATGGCATTAGTGGGAAGAGAAATAAAGAAACTTATTTTTTACAGAAAAGGTCTCTTATTCTTTTTTGCCATATTCATGGTGTATATTTACAGAAACACCATTGCGCATCCATGGGGAGTTTATGACCTTTTTTTATCAATCCCGGTAATAATTCTCTTTTTCATTCTTTTTTACAGCACTAAATCTTGTGTTTATCTCGTAACTATATGGATTCCCCTGCGAAACCTGATTACCGGAGGAGTGACATGGGGAACATCAAAACTTTTCATTCTTCCGCCTGCATTTAAATACCTGGATTCAGCCATTCTCGCAATGTTGACTCTGAGATGGATTATAGTTAAATATCAAAGGAAAGAGCCTTTGACGCGTACCCCAATGGATATTCCTATGTTATTATTGGGGTTGGTTACACTCATCTCTGCAGTGGCAAATTTAACGCCGCCTGAAATAGCTATACTCAATCTCAGGACTTTCGTGCAATATGCTCTCCTTTATTATGCGATAGTTCAACTGGACTTTGATGATGAATTTCTTGTTAAGAATATTAAATTTTTTCTGGTTATTTCTATGGTGCAAACTCTCTCTTCTTTGCTGCTTTTTATGTCTGAAGATATTCAGAGAGAACACATATCGAAAAGCGATTTTGCCGTAGGGACACTTTCAGGCGGGACCAACCTTCTTGCGCTTTATGAAGCAATGCTGATGTGTATAACTGTCGGGTTAATGAAGACGATGCCGGAAAAAATTAAAATCTATCTGCCGCTTTTTTTCTGGTATATGATTTCCTTTTTTACCGCTTCGGGACGATCCGCAATATATTTTTTCCCCATAGGGCTTTTCTTTATAATGCATCAGGAAATCAAAAGCATATTCGAACTGGTTAAGTCTTATGTGCTTGCCGTTATTGTAGTTGTCCTCTGCATTTTCTTTTTTACGGTTAGCGGTGTTAAGGAAATGTACTATGGAGAAGATTTGTATATTCTTCAACCCTCAACCATTGTGGAAAGAAAACTCGATGAAAGAAGAAGTTACGGGAGAATGTATAACTATAAAATGGGATGGAAGATTCTAAACGAGGAAGGGGCTTCCGTACTTCTTGGAGTTGGCCCCGGGATGTATGTGAGCAATACGGGTATATATTTCAACGTTCCGCTGTCAAGGGCAGCGCAGGTCCTTCCCACGGGAGCAATAGAAAAAAAGCAGAAGCAGAGATATCCTCCCGATTTGAGCATTGTATCAACTGAAATGGGGCTTCTGGGTCTGGCTGTTTTCTGCTATATTTACTGGACAGGATTCAGAATAATGCGCTTTGGAATGAGATATCTCGATGACCCTTTTTGGAAAGGAATATGCATTGGAAATATAGGGTTGCTTGTCATATTGTGTATTTCCATTGTACCCGAGAGGGCAATTGAAGTCGTATATATGCAGCATATATTTTGGTTTATGAGTGGCGTAGTTCAGCGAAGAATTGGAATCGAACAGGAAAAACGGTTGCAATCCCCATGAAGGCGGTTTTAGTAAACAAGTTTTATTACCTTCAGGGCGGAAGTGATAAATACGTCTTCGAACTGACACGCCTCCTTGAAGAGAAGGGGATAGAAGTAATTCCCTTTTCGATGAAGGATGAAAGAAACTCTGATTCCTCCTATTCATCCTACTTCGTCTCAAATATCAACCTTCAGGGAAAACTCGGCATAAAGGATAAAGCGCTTCTGCCTTTCAGAGTTGTTTATTCGGCAGAGGCAAAGAGGAAATTTTCCAAATTGCTCGATGATGTGAAACCGGATATAGTCCACCTTCATAATATTGCCCATCACATATCGCCATCGGTCATTCCTGTTGCGAAGAAAAAAGACATATCCGTAATTCAGACTTTTCACGATTTCAAGATTCTCTGCCCCTCATATCTCTTTATAAAAAAGGGTGAGTCCTGCGAGCTTTGCGCGAATGGAAATTTTCTTCATTCCGTTATAAACAGGTGCGTTAAAAATTCATATTCGGGAAGCGCGCTTTTGGCGTTTGAAATGTTTATTCACCGCTTCTCAGGTATTTATAACGGTGTTGACCGTTTTGTGTGTCCGAGCAGATTTATGCTTGAAAAGATTAAAAGCTACGGAGTAATCGATGACAATAAACTTGTCTATATTCCCAACTTCGTGAATGTGAAAAACTATAAGGTTTCCCCGGAATATGATAATTATTATCTTTATTTCGGAAGGTTGTCAGAGGAGAAGGGCGTAGATGTGCTGTTGAATGCAGTTGACCCTTCGTGGAAAGAAAAACTTGTCATAGTGGGAGACGGTATTGAAAGAGAAACCCTGGAGAAGATAAAAAGGAAAAGGGGACTGAATAATGTTGAGTTTGTGGGCTATAAAAGAGGTGATGAACTTAAAAAAATATTGAGCAGGGCGATGTTTACAGTCATCCCCTCCCGCTGTTACGAAAACTCTCCCCTTGCTCTCTTTGAGTCTTTTGCAAGCGGAAAACCGGTAATAGGAAGCAGAATAGGCGGAATCCCGGAATTAATTAACGAAGGCAGTGACGGACTTCTTTTTGAATCACAGAATCCTGAATCTCTAAGAGAAAAGATAGGTTATTTTATCAGCAACAAGGATAAACTGATTGAATTCGGGAGAGAGGGCAGAAAGAAAATTGAATCCGATTTTAACGAAAAAAAACATATTGGCAGAATAGTTGGCTTATATGAAAAGATTAGAGCTGAAAAGACCAGTGGCAGGCAGATGCCATAACTTTATCTTGCTGAATGCATTCTCTTACTGTATTCTTTTAGAGGGATAAACAACTATAAGGGTGCATTATGATAGATCTTCACACTCACACATTTTTCAGTGATGGCGAACTGGTTCCTTCCGAGCTTGTAAGAAGAGCGGAGGTGATTGGCTACAATGCCATAGCCATAACCGACCATGTAGATGAGTCAAATCTTGAATCGGTTGTAACTAAAATATCCGATGTTGCGGAAAAACTGAACAAGGTTCAGCCCGTGAAAGTGATTGCAGGAGTGGAACTTACGCACACCCCTCCGCAAACGATAGCAGATCTTACGGCAAGGGCGAGAGAGATGGGCGCGAAACTTATAGTGGTGCACGGAGAAACCCTTGTGGAACCTGTAAAGGAGGGAACAAACCGCGCCGCAATCGAAGCAGGCGTTGACATTGTAGCACATCCCGGACTTATCAGTCCCGAAGAAGTGTCAATGGCAAAGGAGAGGGGAGTGTATCTTGAAATTACCACAAGAAGAGGACACTCACTTTCAAACGGACACGTTGCAAAACTTGCGGGAGAAATTGGCGCACTGCTTGTCGTTAATACCGATACCCATTCGCCCGGAGACCTTGTGACAATAGAGTTTGCCAAATCGGCACTCAAAGCGTCGGGACTTTCAGATGATGCCGTTAACTGCGCGCTGAAAAATTCCGGCAACATTGTGGAAAGAGTGTCACGCTGAACTTCCTTTTTTAACCCTTTATCCTTGAGTAGTAGGTAAAGACCATACCGCCTTTTTTAACTATTTCTCCATTTTCATCGAGAATTACCCTGTTAAAACGGTATTTGTCTGAAAAACCTTTATGGCGAGATATTTCAAGGTCTGAAAGAAACCACGGCTTTTCGATTGAAGAACCCTGCGCAGGACCGATGATGATGAAATCCGGATTGCGCGACAAAACATATTCTCCGTCTCCCTTCAGGTGTCCCGGAATTTTCTGCCAGGGAAGTTCATATTTGTCGATTTTTCTTCTTGCAATGTGATAATCGTTCAGTCCGAGCATATCGATGTATCTGTTACGAGGTGCAAAATAGGGGGTTGACCCTGCTGTATTGAGAGCGATAAGGGAATCGGGAGGCAGATGTTTCGAGATATATTTTCCCGCGATTGTACCAAGATATGACGCCCGGTTTTCTTTTTGCGGATTGAGATGAGGCACGAAAAACTGAAGCAGGGATAGAGCAAGAAAAACCAAACAAACCACCGGACCCGCATTATCTTCAATGTGGAAAAAATTCTTTTTAACGGTGAAATAGAGGAGCAGGGAAATTACCGGTATCAACGGAAGAAGAAACCTCACAGCGGGCATTTGGTCGCCTCCCACATAGGTTATGTAGAGGAAAAAAATCAGCGTCAGTGAAAACAGGTAGTTTTCGATTTTGCCCGCCTCCTTCTTTGCGCAAGCATAGGCGTAGGAGATTGCGGCAAAGAGAAATATAAAGGGCGGCGCAATCAGAAAATTGAAGATATATTTGCTGCCGGATATGGCTTTTTGAAAGGTGAAATTCGTGGCTTTCGCATAAAAAGTATTTGGCAGAATATCTCCGTAATAATTAAATGCCCAAAATCCGTAGAGGGCAAAAATTACAAGCGCGGGAACGAGGAATGAAGCGGTTTTCCTGAAGTTTTTGTCTTCATTGAAGAATAGGAGGAAAAGAAATGAAACAGCGAAAAAAATCACCGCGTCGGGACGCGTAAGCGCGGAGAGAGAGTAAAAAAAACCGCTCACCGCGAACAACATTGTGCCGGATTTTTCTGAGTTTGATATTCCTGCGAGAAAAGTTAAAAGAGCAATAGTCGTAAGCGCAGTCAGCATCACCCCTTCCAACCCCCCCCTGATCCAAACTATGAGAGGTGAAGAGGTTGATACAATTATGAATGGAAGCAGGTCGATGGTCTTTGATTTATCCGTTAGACTTTTTTTTCGAAGCAAAGGATAATAAAACATTGATATAATGAGCATTAGAAACGATATGAGCGAAACAATACGCGCCGATGACTTTAAGTCAATGCCCATTGCGCCCAACGGACTAATAAGCAAAAGGAAAAGAAAGTTCGAATATCCCTGAATCCTTTCTCCTTCATTCCAGACAATTCCCTTACCCTCTATAAAATTCCTCGCGTAGCGAAGAGTGATATAGGCGTCGTCATGAAAAAATGAGTAATTGGAGTAAAAGAACGAAGCGGCAACAGATAAGCATAAAAGAATTATTATTGTCCGAATCAGTGAATCTTTGTTGTTTTTTTTCATTTGAAATATGATTTAGTTTTCCTCTCAATATTTATGATATCATTATACTGTAAAAAGAAGGTATTTCGGCTACGATTTTTCTTTTTCATAGCGGAAATTGCTTCATATCCTTCAAAGTTGAGTTATTTAAAAAATCGAGTTTGTTGAAAAATTTAAAAATAAACGGACAGGGAGCGCGGACGATAGAATGTTATGATTCATTTTTACGGTTTTTAGCATTCTTTCAGAAAAGCATTTATCAATTCTGTAATTTCGTTGTAATATGCTTACAGGGGAAATGGCTGAATTAATTAAAAAAAATAAACTATTTTTCGCAGTCGCGCTTGCGGTTATTCTGATGCGCTTTGTCTTTTCGTGGCTCGATATGTCCTTTCTCCTCGGCAGGGTAGTAGATGATGCCTTCTATTACTATCAAACGGCAAGGAATATTATCAACGGAGCAGGTTCCACATTCGACGGCATAAACCCCACAAACGGTTATCACCCACTGTGGATGTTGTGCCTTCTGCCAATCTTCTTTTTTTCGAAGGGAAGTCCGGAATTATCTATTCATCTTGTAATGACTCTCCAGACGATAATTCTTGCGGGAATCATTTTCCTTTCAGGAAAGATTATTTACAAACGATTCGGCGCTCCCTATCCGCTGATTGCTTTGGCCTTTTTTTTATGGCCCAGATATTTGAATCAAACGGAATACGGCGTCGAGGCAGGACTTCTGATTCTTCTTTTTTTATTTACTGTGAATTACTGCATTGAAAACAGGATATTTACATCCCACGCCTCAACGGGAAAGAATCTTCTTGCAGGCGTAATATTTGCCGTTGTGTTTCTTGCGCGTCTCGACTCCGTTTTTCTTTTTGCCTCAGTGGCAATTTATCTTATGGGCAGTGTTATCATCAACGGAAAAAATTCGTCGTTTCAGAACAGGATTAAAATTTTTCTTGAAAAAAGCGTCGCGTTCTCAATTCCCGTAATTTTAATAACATCACCCTATCTTATTCTGAATTATCTGAAATTCTCCCACATTACTCCCATTAGCGGAAGTCTTAAGCATTCATTCCCGGTACCCTCCTTTCATAGCGGATATTTCCCGGAATTCAGGGAGTTCGCACTCATCTTTTTTATCGCCCTCATTTATCTTGCAGTATTATTGTTTAAAAAAGAAGTCATATCCAATCTGGGCGCGAAAGATGAATATGCCTCTATTCTTACCATTTTAGCAATGTATGTGGTGCTTCATTTTTTTGACACCATATTCTTTATGAAGTGGGCTGTATTCAGATGGCATTTCGCGGGCTATGTTGTTTTCATGCTTCTTGTAAGTCCCCTTATCATAAATGCTTTGACTGCTATGTGCGAAAAAATTCTTAAAATCGACAAAATGGTATTTGTGAGTAAGGTTGTAGTTCCTCTCGCCCTGGTAACAGCGGTTTCCGTTCAGGTAATTTCGGTAAAGAGGACTTTAAACAATAAGTTCCAGTACAGGGCATATAAGGAAGGTCTTTGGATAAAAGAGAATAGCAGTCCCGATGATATTTTTATGGTGGAAGACGCGGGAATAATCGCCTATTTTTCAGAACGAAAAGTCGTGAATATTGACGGTGTGATAAACAACTTTGAACTGCAGGACTATCTCAGGGAAGGAAAGATGCTTCAGTATATAAAGGACAAGGGAATAAAGTATTTTGCCCATCACGCTTTCTGGAACAATCCAGGCGTGCGCGATGGCACTTACAGAAGCTATCTTTTCAGGAGTTTCAGCCACCTTTATGACAAACCGGGAGGGGACCTTGTTCTTGAAAAAGATGACGAGATTTATCGTTCCGCTGTTTATGATCATTTTGGCGATAAGACTATCTTTGTCATATGGAAAATTGATTATTAAACAAGCCGTAAATGATTTTGCCGCTGAATCAATTGACAAATCTTTTTCTCTGAATTATAAAAATAAAACTTTTTGGGAGATCGTCTAATGGTAGGACTGCAGACTCTGACTCTGCCTATCCAGGTTCGAATCCTGGTCTCCCAGTTTCTTTTCTTAAAAAGGAATTATTGTGCCTAAAATTTCAGTTCCAAAATTTTCACCGCGCCTTTTGGAAGTCTTTAAAAAAAACGGCATTACCCTTAAAGATAAAATCTCCGTTGAAGAATTTGAAAAGGAAGTCTGCCGTTATATGGATAAAAACAAGGTGCTTCATCTCGGCACGACACACGATGACAATCCCCGCGTAACACCGCTTGAATACAAACATTTCGGACTTACTATCTATATCTTTTCCGAAGGAGGAGGGAAGTTCGCAAACCTGAGAAAAAACAAAAAGGTCGCGTTATCGATGGCATCTCCCTATGACTCCAAAAAGGATTTTTTCGGCGCAAAGGGACTTCAGATGTGGGGAAAAGCGCAGGTTATCTCTTCAAAATCGTCTCCCGCAAAGTTCAGCGAGTGCCTTGAAATAATGGGACTTGATCCAAAACGCCTTTCCGGTGAATTCAACTACAGGGTGATAAAGATTGAACCCGATGTGATTAGGTATCGCAATACGAGGGCGGGATTTCGCAATATCACCTGGACCGGATGATGTGGATGTTGCCTTTGGCGATATACTGTGTCAGACTTCTGCTCGAAAATGCTTACATATAAACAATATGCTCCGTGACGGCTTCAGTAAAAGTCCGTCTGCTTTGTTGCACTTCAATCCTCGTCATTGCAACGTACAAACACGTACGCCTCATTCCTCAGCTTTCGCGCGCCTTGCATCCAACTCTTTTTCCTGTGCCGTCAACCTGAAGAATAGTTTTCTCGTCTTCCATCCACATAAATGTTTCTCTTTTTACTTTTCTGTCAGATTTTTTTGCTTTTTAACCCCTTTAAAAAAGTTCAGGTGAGAGAAGGAAAAACTGAGGCATAAGAATTTATCTATGTCTGATTGGGTAATGCATGACGCAGACCGTCGTGTTTGCCCCTATTTGCTAAGATAAGGATGAGTGAGCGAACCGAAAAAATAATAGATAGAGATTTTTCTCCCTGAACTCCCTGTCACCGTGTCTGTTTATCACTCTGCCTGTAGATATCTGCAAGGTTGAGCTTAGCGTTTAGGTTATTACTGTCCTTGTTTAGGGCAGTGAGAAAACTGTTTTCCGCTTTTTTAAGTTCGCCCGTGCTCAGATAGAGTATGCCCAAATTGTTGTATGCCTGCGCGCGCTCAGGATTTTCTCTTATTGCTGAAATAAATGATTCAAAGGCTTTTTGTTTTTCTCCCTTTTTAAAATGTAAGACTCCTATATTAATAAACGCGTTGTAGTAGACGGGATTGTCCGCGTAGTCGTAATAGGGGAGATATTGAAGAGATTTTTCCAACTCTTTCAGCGCGCTTTTCTCATCGTTAGTACCCATATAAACCTGCGCTAAATAATAGTGAATTTCCGCGTATTCGCTGTTGATGGAAATTGCCTTCTGAAATTCTTTTTCCGCTTCGGCGAATCTCTTTTTACCGAGAAGCGCAAAACCGAGATTTGCGTGAGGGCGAAACTTCTCCGGGGATTTTTTTGCCGTGTCTGTCCATATGGCAATATCGCTCTTCCAATCCCATTGGCGGTTAATAATGAGGAAACCATAACAGCAAGATGACGCGCAGAGGAAAAGAACACAAACTGTGGCGAGAGTTTTTCTCCTGATGGCTTCTTTGAAAAAAAATAAACATACGTGAGAAAAAATAAACGGAATCGCCAGGAGGGGGAAATAAAGCCATCTTTCGGACATATAGTCTTTCAGGCGTATAACAAGGTGAGGAGAAAAGGAAACGAGGAACCAGGCAATACCAAAAGCAGTAACCGGCGACTTGTCCCTGAGATAAACTATGATGAAAATAGAAATTACGAAGAGAGTAACTCCTGCCAAAAACCTAAAATCAAAGATAGTCGTTATGTTATCGAAATAAGGGTCTAAATTAAGGTTTACGGGAAAAGCTGTTTTAATGACAGAATGGGCGAATATGTAAAATTCAGTAAGGATATGCGTGCCGAAAGGACGTATCGTTTTATCGGGACTGCTCAATGAAAGAAGAAATGGCATTTTTATGACAATTAAAAGCAGAGAAACAACGGCATAGGGAAGAAGAAGGAGAATATTACGTTTTTTATATTTTCCTGAATAAAAGAAGAAAAAAACTGCCATAAGAAGAATTGCGGAAAAAATCAGCGCAATCTCCTTGCTCGCAAGCGCGCATATGAAAAACGACAGAGAAGGTATGAGGAGGAGAAACGATTGTTTTCCCTCTGATTCAACTGCTTTCAGAAAAAAGTAAAACGACAGAAGAATGAAAAAGCTGTAAAGCAGTGACGACCTTCCCGTTATGTAAATAACTGATTCAGATGCAAGAGGATGAACAAGAAAAAATATAACAGATGAGAAGCTGATAATGTTTATCGTAAGCAGGTCGCTGGTTTTCGAAGTTCTTAAAAGAAGGATTCTCATTATAAAAAAGAGCATCAGAGAATTTAGAAAATGAAGGAATATATTTATAAAATGATAACCTTCGGGGTTTGTGCCTGATATTACTGAATTTAGAGTATAAGTCACACCGAGAAGGGGTCTCGATGAAAAGATATTGATATTTTCAAGAAGCGCTCTAATCCCTCCGGAATAATCCACAGAAGGATTGATAATCAGAAGGTCGTCGAAAAGGAATGGCACCTTAATTGAAGGAAGGTATAATGAAAAAGATAAAAATCCGGCAAGCACTGCAACGCAGACCGCGAAAATAGTACTGTTGTTTTTATAAGATTCTTTCATTAGGGTATGGTATATGATTTTTTAAGAAATAAGTTTATTACATTTTTACTCTTAACTAAACTCCAAACTCTCTCCTCTTGACTGAATGCTTTTATTTGATGTAAAAGAAAAAGCTTATTGAGTATGCAACAAATTAACTAATAAGGAGATGTTGAAAGGTGAATGACGACATTGGAGACATAAAGAAACGTATTGAAAAATGGGAAGAAAGCATTAGAGAAAGCAAACAGAAGGACGCCCTGAAACCGCGTAATACCACTTCCGATATACCTGTAAAACTTTTATACACGCCTGCTGACACTGAAAATATCAATATTGACGATGAGATCGGAGTACCGGGGGAATATCCGTTCACCCGCGGAGTGCAGAAGACAATGTATCGCGGAAGATTCTGGACTATGCGCCAGTACGCGGGGTTCGGAGATGCCGAGGAATCGAATAAAAGATACCATTATCTGCTCGATCAGGGACAGACGGGTTTGAGCATTGCCTTCGACCTGCCGACGCAGATGGGGTATGATTCCGATGATTCAATGTCGGGAGGCGAAGTAGGGAAGGTGGGTGTTGCCATTGATTCCCTTGAGGATATGGAGACACTTTTTAACGGGATTCCCCTGGACAAGGTAAGCACATCGATGACAATCAATGCAACGGCAAGCCTCCTGCTTGCGATGTATATTGTCGTAGGTGAAAAACAGGGCGTTCCCCCTGAAAAACTTTCAGGCACCATTCAAAACGATATTCTGAAGGAATATGTGGCAAGGGGGACATTCATCTATCCGCCCGCGCCCTCAATGAGAATAATTACCGACATATTTGCCTACTGCAAGGATAACCTTCCGAAATTCAACACTATTAGCGTGAGCGGTTATCACATAAGAGAGGCAGGTTCGTCTGCTGTGCAGGAAGTCGCCTTTACTCTCGCGGACGGCATTGCCTATGTGGATGCCGCATTAAAGGCGGGACTCGAGGTAGATGCCTTTGCAAGGCGAATATCTTTTTTCTTCAATGTACACAATAATTTTATCGAAGAGATTGCCAAATTCAGAGCGGCGCGCCGTCTATGGGCAAAGATTATGAAGGAAAGATTCAGGGCGCAGGACCCCCGTTCCTGTATGCTGAGATTTCACACTCAGACGGCAGGATGCACTCTCACGGCACAGCAACCTCAGACAAACATTATCCGCGTTACAATGCAGGCGTTAGCCGCTGTTCTGGGAGGCACTCAGTCACTTCACACAAATTCAATGGATGAAGCGCTCGCGCTTCCCACAGAAGATGCCGTGAGAATCGCATTGCGCACTCAGCAGATTATTGCCTGTGAATCGGGCGTGACCGATACCGTCGACCCCGTAGGAGGTTCGTACGCAGTGGAAACTCTCACAAAGGAGATAGAAGAGAGGTCGAAGGAATACATCGATAAAATCGATTCTATGGGAGGTATGCTCAAGGCAATTGAGAGAGGATTCATACAGAAGGAAATTCAGGACAGCGCATATAACTACCAGAAGATGGTTGAGTCCAAGGAGCAGATTGTAGTAGGCGTCAACGAATTTACCGTTGATGAAGAACCCGTCGCGGACCTGCTTAAAGTCGACCCTTCAATCGAGAACAAGCAGAGGGAAAAATTGTCAGCGCTGAGGAGCAGACGCGACAATTCAAAAAGCGTAAAATCTCTTGCAAAAATAGAAGAAACAGCAAAAGGGGAAGGCAATCTTATGCCTGTGATAATAGAGGCAGTACGAGATTATAACACGCTTGGGGAGATTGCCGGTGCTATGAAAAAAGTTTTCGGCAAGCACAGGGAAACGGTTACATTGTAAAATTAGCTTAACCTGAAAGATTAACAATAAGAGGATAACATATTGAAAATAAATAAAATAGACCATATAGGTATAGCCGTCGAAAACCTTGATGATGTAAAGAAATTTTACTCTGACACTCTTAACCTTGAGTCATTTGATGTTGAAATTGTGGAATCGCAGGGTGTTAAAATACTTGCTTTCAAGGTTGGCGATTCGAAAATAGAATTTCTCGAGGCAATTAAAGATGACAGTCCCATAAAGAAGTTTATCGAAAAGAAGGGAAGTGGCATACATCATCTTGCGTACGAAGTGGATAACATTGAAAATGCTCTTAATGAGCTTGAATCGGGAGGCGCCAAACTGATAGACAAAACTCCGCGCAGAGGGCTTCACGACAAAAAAATCGCCTTCATTCATCCTAAAAGCTCAACAGGCATTCTTACGGAGTTGGTGGAAAAGTAATGAAGAATTCTTATGCTGTAATAATGGCAGGCGGAAGGGGTACGAGATTCTGGCCTTTGAGTTCGGGCGACACTCCCAAACAGTTTTTAAGAATTCTCGGCAAAGAAACGCTTATTCAGTCAACGGTTAAACGTCTTCATCCGCTTTTTGACTTGAAAAATATAATAATCGTAACCGCGAAGGAGCAGTATGACCTTGTAAGGGAGCAACTTCCGAAACTTCCCCGTAAAAACATCATACTCGAGCCGGAAGGAAAAAATACGGCGCCCTGCATAGGTCTTGCCGCGGTGCATATCAGAAAAAGAAGCAAAGATTCCGCCTTTGTCGTAATGCCGTCAGACCATATCATAAAAACTCCCGCAAAACTGAGAGGCACATTGAAGGCGGTGTTAAAATCCGTAGATGAATTCGACGCCCTTTATACAATCGGCTTCAAACCCTCCTATCCCGAAACAGGGTATGGTTATATAAAGAAGGGTGAGAGACTGAAAAAGATTGGCAGTTATGAGGTGTGCAGAGTGGATAAGTTTACTGAAAAACCCGTTCTTAACTTGGCAAAGAAATACATAGCTTCCGGAAACTACTTCTGGAATAGCGGGATATTCGGATGGAAGACTGAAACAATACTCGGCGAGTTCAAAAAATACTCTCCTTCGCTTTATAAATCACTCCTGAAAATAGAAAACAGCATCGGCAAAGCAAAATATGAAAAAGTGTTGAAATCCGAATATGGCGGACTTGAGAAAGATTCCATCGATTATGCGATTCTTGAAAAGGCGCGAAACACGCTTGTCGTGCCTTCTTCGATGAATTGGACGGATATTGGAAGTTGGGATGCCCTTGAAAATGTGTTTTCATCTGATAAAAAGAAAAACATTTCCTGCGGGGAAAATTTCATTCTCGATTCCGGTAACAATATCGCCTTCAGCAGAGAAGGCAATATTGTTCTTCAGGGAGTAAAGGATTTAATCGTGGTAAAATCCGGAAACAGGGTGTTTGTCTGTAAAAGAGGTAAATCTCAGGATGTACGGAAGGTTGTGGAATTTCTCGCGAAAAAAGGCAAAAAAAATATTCTTTGAATTAACTATTCCTTTACCATTAATACAAAAACATTTTTAACATCCCTCTTTAATTACTTTTTTTGAGGATATTCCCTATGTCTTTGCTATAATAATACGAAACTTAGGCAAAAATTCCGGAGTAGTTTTGTGAAAAACCGCAAACCTTTTTTATATGCCATTTTAGGAGCTGATTTTCTTGCCATTCTCCTTGCGTGGGCAGGTTTTCTTCTCATCGAAGAAGATACTATTCTTGAAGTTCAAAAATACTTGCTCTTTTACTGGGACGGTCTCTATAGTTTTCTTATAGGTTATCCTCTCGATGTAACCATACTTATTTCGGTTACCATAATCATTTATTACATTTTAAGATTCTTCGGCATAAGGATTGACTGATATGCCGAAACGCGGGAAGGAAGAGTTATACGGCAACCTTGTAAGAAACCTTATCATTTCGGCAATTGCCATACTGCTTACCCTCTATTTTTATTATCGCCCTTTTAATAAGGAGAAGGTTCCATTTCCGGGGAAAAGCAGCTCCTCTGTTATGAGACAGGATAATGGCAAAACTGAAGCCCGGGAAAATTCTGATGAATCCGATGAAAAAGCCTACGACATTTTCTATATCTCGGCAATGAAGCAGTATACGCTGGGAAACCTCGATGAGGCAGTCAGGTTGTTTGAGAAAGCGAGGGGAATCAGGGAATCCGATGATGTAAATGAAACACTGCAGAAGATATACTCAGTTCAGGCAATGAAAAAGTTTGAAGAGGGTAATCTGGAAGAAGCTCGCAAATTATATGACAAGGCACTGGAGATATCACCTCTGAAAATTCTCATATTTGAAAAAGCGAATACATACCGTGTTGCCGGTGAGTTGAGCGAAGCGCTTAATCTGTTGGAAAAATACAGGGATAATTATCCCGATGACGCGGACTACGGAGTCACTCTTTCGAATATACTTTATGAAACGGGGAAATATTCGTCTTCCTATGAAATACTTTATAAAATACTTCAGGAAAAATCATTTCATTCTTCCGCGCAGATGCTCAGAGATAGAATCGAATCGAAATATTCAATAAACCCGGAAAGTGTAAAAAAGGGGAAGTCTGCTCTTGTCTTAGTTTCTGATTATTCCAAATCTCCGCTTACTGAAAATATCATCTATTCTGCGGCAGGAGAGGTTTACGCGTCACTTTCATCTTTATATGGAATTAATACGGCAACGAAGGTGAGCTTAATGATATCTGATTCAGACATTAATTCTGTGCCTCTGACACCTGAATATGACGTATTTCAGATTGACACTCTTTATATTCCCGTGGATTCCTTAACAGAGAAAATTATTCAATATAAGAGGTCTCTAAAATATTTATTAAGCGAAAAGATAATCGGAAAATATTTAGGTGATGAGAAAAGCAATATATTTCACAGGGGAATATCCCTTAAAGCGGCAGGTTATTCCTTTTGGGGCATTGCCAATGAAGAATTAATTGGGGCAATTGATAATCAGAAATTCAAAGTCCTCCTTAATATTACAGGTTTTCCTGAAAACAAAAGTGATGGAAAAATATTAAATATTCTTGCGCTTTCCTTTGTTGACCATCTTATATCAGAATATCCTGCCACAATTATTAGGGATATCTTTAAAAAAGAAAAAGACGGTACTTCTTTTAAAGAAGCATTGTTGACCGCCTGCCGAAAAAACGAAGATGATTTTTTGAAAAAATGGATAAGTTATTACAAAGGGCAGACGGGAAGCAGATAATTTTTAGTGACAACCCGCTTTATTACGCGCGTTCTATGTAGGATTTTGTCCTCGTGTCTATTTTCAGAAGTTCGCCTTCCTTTATAAAGAGCGGAACCTTTACTACAAGCCCTGTTTCCATTGTGGCGTTTTTAGTTACATTGTTCACTGTGTCACCTTTTATTGCCGGTTCCGTTTCCGTGACTTTAAGGATGACTTTAACGGGTATGTCGATATTTACCGGGTTTCCTTCGAAGAGCAGGACCTGAATTCCATCTCCTTCTTTCAAAAACCAGCGGTTGTCGCCTATGGCTTCTTCCGACATCTGAAATTGTTCGTATGTGTCATTTTCCATAAAGTGAAACTGTCCGCCGTCACTGTAGAGAAACTGGGCGTTCTTCTGCTCGAAATCCGGCTGGTCAAATGTTTCGCCGGAATTATACACTCTTTCGATAACCGAACCGGTATGGAGGTTTTTTAGCTTTACCCTTATCGTAGCGCCTCTTCGCGCCATTTTGGTGTGCTGTATGTCAGAAATTTCAAACAACCCTTCGGAAAGTTTTAGTTTCATCCCTTTTCTGAAATCCGCAGTCGAAATCATTTATTTGCATCTCCTTATTTATATTTCTGTCTTCGAAATAATAAAATGATGGCGGAAAAATAAACGAATATAGGACAGTTGTCAAGAAGTTGGGAAAAAGTTGAACTGTTAGCGGTATTTTATCTTAAATGTTTTCCTGAATATCGCCTTGTAAAATCCATTCTTCAAATTCATTAATGTCAGAGCATATTACATCGGAAAGAAATTTTACACACCAGTTTATCTCAAGAGGGGATATGGAAACTATAAACTTACCCTTTTTCTTTGCTTCCCACATTTCAATTCCAGTGCCCATGCTTGCTTCGGGAAGATAGGCGATAAGGACGTCTGCGCCGGATGCCGTTTCCACGAGGTTGAAAAAGGTTTTTTTCCCTTTTTCATATCCGTAATTTATGGATTCGGGGTGCTGAGAGAATGGGCAGATTACATTGGCGTCAGCATATTTTTTCAGTATTATTTTTTTTATCCTTTCCCTGTAATCCTGAGAATGTATTTTTTTCTCTCCAATCGAACCCTGTATTATTCCGCCTATAAAAAATGTCATATTGCTCATTTCAACGCCCTTCATAAAGTCTTTCCGCGAGATAATCCGGCAGGTCTTCTTTTTTTATCTTTTCCGCGGTTTTGTTAATTTCATATTTTTCGAGGCAGTAGGTTATATTGTTTTTGTCTTCGTCATATAGAATAAATGATGCCCTCCAGTCCCTGTCTCTCGGTTGTCCCGTACTGCCGGGATTTATAAGATAAATCTGGTCTTTTTTTACTGAAAACTGAATTTTGTTTTTCCCTTTCAATGATATATCTTCGTCTGTATAAACCGCCTTGTAATGGGTGTGCCCGAAGAAACAAATCTGAATTTCCGGATAATGCTCCTGCAGATAATCAAGACAATTATCGCCTGTGGTATGACTGAGAATATATTCGTCCCCGTCGCGCGGTGACCCGTGGACGCACAATATTTTTTTTCCTATCCTCATTGTTTCAGGAAGTTTTTTCAGAAAAGTCCTGTTCTCGTCAGTAAGTTGTCCTCTTGTCCACAGGACTGCTTCCTTTGCAAGGGAATTAAAAAAAACCGGTTCTTCTATTCCGCAGGCAACACGGTCGTGGTTTCCCATAACGCAGGGGATATTCTTTTTTCGCATTATATCAACACACTCGTTGGGGTTGGCATTGTAACCGACTATATCACCGAGGCAATATATTGTCTCTACTCCTGTATCTTCAATTTTTTTTAAAACAACCTCCAACGCTTCGAGGTTTGAATGAATATCAGAAATGATTGCCATCTTCATATTTCAGAGTCCCTGAATAAAGTTTGTAAAGGTACATAATATTAAAGACTCTATGCTCAGGCAAGGCAAAGTTTTTATCTGTCATTTGAAATAACTCTTTAATAATCTAAATGTTCAATCAAATTCATTTAATGTCGCAAGAAGACATTTTTAGACATATTATTATTGTCTTGACATCCAAATCAAAACAATGCACTATGCGGGTCTCAGCATTATCTTCCAAAGCATCATCACTCTGTTCTTAAAATATTAATAACTTATTTATTTTATAGTGATACTTTATTTGCTGAGATTAGGAAAATTATTCTGCGGAATGATATTTATTTAATGCATTAATAAATAACTTATAAGTAATTGAAATATAAAATATAAACGGAGTTGATATGAACTTTAAGATAATTGATTTTTCGGTTAGCGAAATTGACGTGAATGACAGCGCTGTTAATGAAAAGACCGAAGAAGCAATGAATATATTGTCATCGATGGTATTTCTCGATATCTCGGAGGCAGTGGGCGAATGTTTTAACGAGGGGGCACTTCAGGTATCGAAGACATTTTTAAAAAGTACTCTCGAGAAGGAGAAATCGAATGCTCTGGAAGCAGGGAAAGATGCCTATAAAAGATTTCTTCTCTCCTCTTCCGTGAATAAAAAAACAGCAACCATACTTGCAAATCATTTCTTCGTTGCCGCGCTTTTAAGAAAAGGACGTGATGCCATATCGGAATTCGCCAATATAGAAATCGGCGATGAGATTTGGATGCTGCCTCAAACCGATAAGGGCGACAGCGAAAGGACTCACTGATTTTGAGGCAGTGTCTTCAGGTTATTGCTTTTCATTAAACATGGAGTCGAACTATGGCGCTTGTGGAATCCGTAGATTTGCCTTTGGGAAGCAAAATGCCGGATTTTGAACTTCCCGACCCTTTCGGAAAACTTTATAAAAGTGCGGAATTAGCAGGTGAGAAAGGGCTTCTAATTGTTTTTACCTGCAATCACTGTCCTTATGCAAAGGCGCTATGGAAGAGATTTATAAGACTGGCGGGATATGCAGGGGAAGTGGGGATAAATACAGTTGCCGTCAATCCCAACATCCATCCCGAATATCCCGAAGACAGTGCGGAAATGATGAAAAAAAATATCGAAGTCCTGAAGATAGACTTTCCCTATATGATTGATGAATCGCAGGAAATCGCAAGACAATTCTTCGCGCAATGTACGCCGGATATATATCTATACGATGCGGATTCACGGCTTGTTTATCACGGAAGATTCGACGATAACTGGCAGGATGAAAAAGCCGTTACAAAAGAAGAACTAAAGGAGGCAATAGAAAATCTTTCGCGGGGAGAGCTCGTTTCCCCTTATCAGTTTCCTTCGATGGGGTGTTCCATTAAATGGAAATAATCTAACCCGTTAGGTTACATTCATTTTTTCAGTGAAGTCAGACAATGATATTTTTCTCTTTGTGAGGTTTCTTTTATTTTCTCAATTTATCAAGATGTATGTTGAAATAGGGTCTGTTTTCCCACTCTTCCTCTCTGCGCTTGTTTCTTGATTGATTGCGCACTTCTTCGACGGATACAATCCATACGGACTGAATATCGGATTTGTCGCCTGTTTTTTTTCTTTCCCTGAGAAGAAATTCCTTAAAGAGGGGACCGGTAATAAGGCATTTTTTCGGTTTCCCTTTTACCTGATAGCTTTCGTCGCCTTTTGTAATGTTTATGGAAATATGTTTGTCAAACCAGATGCTTCGCACCATGTTCTTGTTTGAAAATGAAGAATCCAGGTCTTCCGCGTAAGCGATTTCGCCGCTGTCTAACATTGTCATAGAATCCTTCAATACGGCGTGAGGGTTTCCCTTTTCATCGACGGTGGCAAGTATCTTGACGGATTCGGAATCTTTTAAAAGCTTTTTCAGCTCTTCCGGTAATTCTGCCATTTTAATTCTCCTTGTTATTTAATCTATTCTGCTTAAATCGCTGTCACCGTGGTTTCCGCAGTGTTTGTAATCATCTGTATCCACACGCACTCCGTACGTTTTCTTTATGTCGTGCAGTCCCTGTGCAAGGCGCAGGTAATACTCAAGAGGCGGCTGTTTCTGATTCTGAAATACAGACCCCCTTGAAGGCGACCAAACGAGTCCGAGCATTGCAACGCCGTTTTTGGCAAGAAACTCCGCCCCTTCAAGATTTGACTTCAGAGCTTCGTCTATTGTCCTGAATCCGTATGGTTCAGCCATTTCACAACCTGCCACAATATTGGTGCAGACATTTCCGGGTCCGAAAACTTCAACGGCATCGAGCATACTCTTTACCCAGTTGTCATATCCCCGAAACTTTTCTTTTCCCGGGCATATCCACTGGAACTTTTCCTTGTCCCATACTTCTATGTCGGGACAATATGACAGAATCCCCGTTTCGTTGTAAAGCCTTTTAATCTGTTTTTTTGTCATCGCGCAGCAGACAAGCTGAGCTGGGAATCTTGCGCTGTCGAAATTGTCGCCGATTGCCTGCAGGACGTTTATGTAGCGGTTAAGCTCAGAGTCAAATGGTTCTTCTCCTTCAGGGTCGGCGCCTCCGGTGATTGTTATCATTGAAAACCTTCCCGGTTCTTTCAATGCCTCTCCTACGGTTTCACTAATATCGGAAGTGTCGAGCTCATAACCGCGCCCCGTTTTAAGGCGCGTATTCGATAGTAAATTTATGGAGCAGAATTTGCACTGATTGCCGCCTTTCCAGTAATGGCAAAAGCGGTATGCCCAGAGGTCCAGTCTTTGCGGTCTGTACATTCCCACTCGCGCCATCTCCATGCCCGATGAAGTTTTCTTACCGTAAAAATCCGGCACGGGACAAAAATCGACTTCTTCGATAAATTGCCCGTCGTAAAAAATGCCCAAAGTCCCGTTGTGAAAGTCTATGACATAGGGGTCGGGTTTTCCCTGCGCGGGAAAGGTGAGCACCGATGTACCGTCATTGAGCAAGGCAGGTCCCGGATGTTCGCCGAATTTCTTTACCACTTCCGCGGAGTATGTGGTACCTCTGCGGTAAAGGTCGAGCTTCAGGATTGTAAATCGCGGCATTGCGGGATATTTTTCGACTGCTTCAAAATATGTGAGGTTTTTTCCCATTTTATTGCCCCTTTATTATAGGGTTATGTTAATATACATTTATTATCTTTACAAAAACAAGCTTATTGATTATTATGAAATTGTCAACAATTAATTTATATATAGAAGATATCATTAAAAATATATAATAAAACTGATGAAATAATCAAATAAAAAAATATATGATAAATTTGAATGCTAAAAATCGCGGAGGCAGGGAATATGAAAATTGATGAAATAAATATTTCCATAATAAGGAGTTTGCGGGACGGAAGGAAATCCTTCAGGGATATAGCGGATTCTTTGAAAGTTTCGGAGAATACAGTAAGGTCAAGAGTGAGTAAATTAATAGATGACGGAGTTTTGGATATTTCCGGACTTGTCAATCCCGATGCCCTTCCCAATCATCAGGTGGCAATAATAGGTATCAAACTGAATAATGTTACGATGGTCAGGGATATGGAAAAATTCAGCAAACTGAAGGGAGTAATTTCGATTTCCATAGTTACGGGGAGATACGACCTTTTAATGACGGTTATGCTCAAGGAGGGTTTCGGACTTCTTGACTTCTACCGGGAAGAGATGTCGAAGATGAAGAATATTCAGTCCGTTGAGACTTATATTGTTTATAAATCATTCAACTTGAAGGTGCCGTATCTTCTTTGACTCCTTATGAGTGAATATCCCTGCAGGCGGTTGTCTTTTCGCTTTACCGTAAGCGAGCACATTGAAAACTTTTCTGAAAAAATGTGACTGTAAAAAAAGGATGCCTTTCAATATATTGGTTAGAATTATTGACCCTAAACATCTTTTTCCGCTGTAAAGCGCATCCACATAAACGGGACAGAGGAAAATGTCGTTGAAATTTGCCTCTCTTGATGATAGGAATCATCAGATTTTTCAGCATTTAAGGAATATTGAGGAGCAGATGACGCGATTTAATGGAGACACAACTTTTTAATTATAATCTTCCCCGAAGATTCATAGCTCAAAAGCCCGCCGAAGAGCGTGATTTATCCAAACTGATGATTTTTGATAAGTCAACGGGAGAGGTTTCTCACAGGCAATTCAGGGATATAGTCGATTTTTTAAAAAAGGGCGACCTTCTTGTTGTCAATGATTCAAAGGTGTTTCCCGCGCGTATCGAAAGCAGAAAGGAAAAAACGGGCGGAGTTGTCCGTTTCCTGCTTATCCGCAATATAGACGACAATCTGTGGGAAGCGGTAATAGAAAAGGGAAGGTCACTTAAGGAAGGGATGGAGTTTCCTTTCTTCGGCGGTAAAATACGCGGCACTGTTATTTGCAAAAAGAACGCTAACTGCACCATTTCATTTTCCTCGGGAAACGATGAGATATTCAGAAATCTCGATGAATACGCTTTCATGCCTCTTCCCCCCTATATCAAGAGAAACGGATGCAACGGACACGTTGACGACAAGGAAAGATATCAGACGGTTTACGCGCGCCACAGAGGGTCGATTGCCGCACCAACGGCAGGTCTGCACTTTACGCGAAATCTGCTGAATAACATCAGGGATAAGGGCGTTGATGTTGCGGGAGTTACTCTCCATGTTGGAAGGGGTACATTCATTCCCGTTAAAACAGACTCCATCGAAGACCACACGATGGAAGAGGAGGAATACATTATAAGTGATGAAACGGCGACCCTTCTGAATGATTCCCTTAAGGAAGGCAGGCGAATTATCACCGTGGGCACCACTGCCACAAGGGCGCTTGAAAATGAATTGACATTGAACGGAAAATTCGTGGCGGGCAGGAAGAAAGCCGATATCTTCATAATTCCCGGATACCAATTCAAGGCGATTAAAGGGCTTGTAACAAATTTTCATCTTCCCGCATCTACACTGCTTGCCCTTGTAAGCGCTTTTTGCGGAAGGGAAAAAATATTGGCGGCATATGAGCGCGCCAAGGAAAACAATTACAGATTCTACAGTTATGGCGATGCAATGTTCATCATTTAGCTTTAAGGTAACGGGCGAAGACCCGTCCACTTCTGCGAGACGGGGAGTGATTGAAACTTCCCGCGGCACAATCAGGACACCTGTCTTCATGCCAGTGGGGACCCGTGCCGTAGTCAAGACATTGACTTCGGACGAGCTTGAATCCCTTGGTGGGGAGGTACTGCTTTGCAATACATATCACCTTGCCCTACGGCCCGGGCATGAACTTGTTTCCAAAATGGGAGGCCTGCATAAATTTATGAATTGGGACAAGCCCATTTTAACGGACAGCGGTGGTTTTCAGGTTTACAGTCTTTCGAAATTCAACAAGATTCTCGATGACGGAGTGGAGTTCCGCTCACATATAGACGGGCAACTTTATTTCTTTACACCTGAGCTTGTGATGGATATACAAAAAAAACTCGATTCCGATATTTCCATGGTTTTCGATGAATGTATTCCATATCCCGCAGACCGCGTCTACTGCAGGGAATCGGTGAAGAAGACGCTGAGATGGGCAAGGCAGTCACGTGATGCCGTAAAGACGGGAAATATGGCTGTTTTCGGGATTATACAGGGCGGAATTTACAATGATTTGCGAAGGGAGTGCCTCAGTGAACTTGAAGAAATGAATTTTGAGGGAATGGCAATAGGAGGTTTGAGTGTAGGTGAGCCGAAAGAGGAGATGGCTTCCGTGCTCCACGAAATTGTTCCTCTGATAGACAGGAATAAACCCCATTACCTTATGGGAGTAGGGACTCCCGATGATATTCTTGAAGCTGTTTCTGCAGGCGTTGATATGTTTGACTGTATAATTCCCACGAGGCAGGCAAGAAACGGAGCCCTCTTTACATGGCAGGGAAAGATGATTATAAAGAATTCGCGTTTTGCCGTGGATAATAAGCCCATTGACGAGAATTGCGGATGTTTTACCTGCAGAAGATATTCGCGCTCTTACCTGAGACATCTTTATATGTCGAGAGAAACACTTGCTTTAAGATTAAATACGATACATAATCTATATTTTTATTTTGATTTTATTAAAGAGATAAGAAAAAGCATTGACGAGAAAAGATTCGAAAAGTTTGCATCAGATATAAAAGGGAGGTGGAATTGAAATGTTAGGTTTAGCTTACGCTATGGCTCAGCCCGCGGGTAACGGTCAGCCGCAGGGCTCGGGAATAGGTTTGATAGTAATGATGGCTGTAATATTCGGGCTTTTTTACCTGCTCATTTTAAGGCCTCAGCAGAAAGAGCAGAAGAAACAAAAGGAAATGCTGAAGAGTATTCAAAGAGGCGACAAGGTTATAACAAAAGGTGGCATATACGGCACGGTTATTCAGGATAAGGATGAAACCAACCTTCAGATAAAAATTGCCGACAATGTCAAAGTTGATATTTTAAGAAGCGCTATTATAAGTGTTATTCAAAAGGAAAAAGAAAAATAATTTTACTTTAATTTAGAATTGCCGGAATTGTTGCGGCGTTTTGCATATTTTAATTAATGGAGTAAGTACCATATGGACAATACATTGAAATGGAAAACAGGGTTAGTTGCCATTCTCGTTGTTTTTTCACTTTGGGCATCATATCCCATTAAGGAGAAAATCAATCTCGGACTTGATCTTCAGGGTGGCGTGCATCTTCTTATGGGCGTTGATACCAAAAAGGCGGTTATGAATGAAACCATAAGAATGAAAAATTATATGGAAAGAGCACTTGAGGAAAAAAATATAACTGTCGAGGCATCCGATGTTAATGAAAATATGCAGTTCAACCTTCAATTTTCCTCTCAGGACGCGAAGTCAAAAGGTCTCGACCTGCTCGGGGACGATTATCCCGAAGCCGATATGGTGAACATCGACAGCGATACCGTGGCAGTGTCAATGTCCCAGAAGATGCTGAATAACTATGTAAATCTTACAGTTGAGCAGGCAGTTGAAATTTTAAGAAACCGTGTCGATAAATTCGGAGTTTCAGAGCCGATTATCCAGAGGCAGGGCACTGACAGAATCATAATTCAGCTTCCGGGACTCGATGACCCCGCAAGGGCTAAAAAGGTTATATCAACCGGCGGCGTACTTGACTTTAAGCTTGTAGAGGAAGCCGATGCTTCTCCCGAAGCGATTAAAGAAGCGTATAAGGGGAATCTTCCGGCGGGTACTGAGATACTCCCTGTGGAAGCAGGAGGAGAGGGCGGCATAAGAGGGTATGTCCTCGTCAAAAAGGAAGCGGAGATTACTGGAAAATATCTGAAGGATGCGAGAGTGGGTCAGGACCAGTACGGTCTTCCATCGGTAAATTTTGAGTTCAATAGTGAAGGTTCGGAAATATTCGGAAATGTTACTGAGAACAATATCGGAAAACAGCTTGCCATTGTCCTTGACGGAAAGGTACAGTCATCTCCCGTGATTAGGTCAAAAATCACTGACAGGGGAGAGATTACGGGAAATTTCTCATATGAGGAAGCGCAGGACCTTGTGGTTATTCTTCGAGCGGGCGCGCTTCCCGCTGTGCTTGAATATCTTGAAGAAAGAACTGTCGGTCCTTCACTTGGAGCCGATTCCATCAAGGCGGGAGTTATCGCCTCGATTGCGGGCTTTATACTTATTATTATCGCGATGGTTGCTTATTACAGGTGGTCGGGGCTTGTGGCGAATTTTGCCCTTTTGCTAAACGGCATATTTCTCATTGCGGCAATGTCCTATTTTAAATTTACCCTTACGCTTCCCGGCATAGCCGGAATCGTTCTTACCCTTGGTATGGCAGTTGACGCGAATGTTCTCATTTATGAAAGAATAAGGGAAGAGATTAGGCTTGGCAGGACAGTGCGTTCGGCTGTGGATATGGGATATTCAAAGGCTTTTGCCACTATTCTTGACTCCAACCTTACAACGCTTATTGCCGGACTCGTAATGTTTCAGTTCGGTACGGGACCCATAAAAGGATTTGCCATTACATTGAGCATAGGCCTTCTTATAAGCATGTTTACCGCGGTATTTGTATCAAGAATAATTTTTGATATGAGGATTTCCGGAAGGAAAGTTGAAAAATTAAGCATATAAAGAGAAGAGAGAGGAATTAGAAAAAAATGCAGATATTTAAATCAGATATGAATATAGATTTTGTGGGAAAGTCTAAATACGCTTTCGTGTTTTCTCTCCTGCTGATAGCCATAACTGTTTTTTCGATCGTGTTTCATAACGGAATTAATCCGGGTATAGACTTTGCGGGCGGCACTCTCGTTGAGATAAAATTTACGAAACCTGATATGACGATTGACAATGTGAGAAATGCCCTTAAGGAAATAGGACTCGGTTCCAGCGGAATTCAGAAATTCGGTATAGAAGATATACTTATAAAAACGGAGTTGAGCGAAGCGGGGAAAGTAGGCGATAGGATTCAGTCAGCACTGGCAAAGAAATTCGGTAAAGATTCATTCATAATGCAGAGAGTCGAGATGGTCGGACCTGCGGCAGGCGAAGCGCTGAAGCTTAAAGGTGAAAACGCCCTGCTTTTTTCCATAATAGGTATGATTTTATATATTTCCTATCGATTCCAAAACCGTATAGCAGTATCAATTATAATAATTGCCCTTTTAACGTGGATGCTTTCCACAACATCCTGGATTTCCATAACGGCGCTTTCGATAACATCCCTGATTGCGACAATTATTGCCTGCATCGCATTTAACCTGAGGCAGGCGCTTGCGGCAATAATTGCACTAATACACGATTCGGCGATTACTCTGGGCTTTCTCTCTCTTACAAACAAGGAGTTTACGCTTCCCGTGCTTGCGGCGATTTTGACGATAATCGGTTATTCCATCAATGACACTATTGTTGTGTTCGACAGGATAAGGGAAAATCTCGGAAAGCGCAAAGATATGCCTTTGGCGGAATTAATAAATAAATCCATTAACGAAACAATGAGCAGGACTATTATAACATCGGGACTTACTCTTCTCGCGGTACTCGCACTATACATATACGGAGGCGCAGTTATACACGATTTCGCTTTTGCCCTTCTCGTAGGTGTGCTGATAGGTACTTATTCTTCCATTTATATTGCAAGCCCGATTCTGATTACGTGGGATAAGGTAACTCAAAACAGAAAAAATCAGTATTCTACAAAGAAAAAGAAGTAGTAGTGCGGGAATTTGATTCAGTGGAAATTGCCGTTTATGTTTTTTGATGGACTCTTTTTGGCAGTTGAGACGGATATTACTTTTAAGAGGTTGTTTGTGGCATCTTCTATGCTTTCAACCTGCTCTTCATCAACGGAAAAGTTCTGAAGCATTAAAAGTTTTTCTTGCGCTGTTCTTATTTCACTCATTAACTCATCACCAAATGCATCGTTTTCATAATGATCGTGCACATCAATAACCGTTTCTATGCAGGAAAAAACTCTTAGCTTTAACTTTTTGTTCATGGCTACTATATTAAATGCATCTCTATTAATGTGTCAAGAGTAATTGAGGGGGAAATTTGATTTTTTATAACAATATTTAACTTTGAATACTTTTTTTTGTCTATTTATTGCAGGCAAATCAGAGTGTGTTTTGTTACGGTGAAACTCAAAAAATCGGGAATGATTTAGCGGTTACGCTTAATTTACTGAAAATACAATATTTTTGACTTAAAAAATATTTCGAAAAATGGGCAATCCTCTGTCTTTGCTTTTTTCTTTATTTTCCGGAAGATTTAATAACCTTGAATTTTTTAGAATTGCTGCGACCGTAAACTGTTTTTACTTTCAGGCGGTAAGTTTTCTTTTTCTTTTTCCTGAGGTTTATTTTAGGCACTTCAACGGTTAATGCTTCGTTAGTCCAGGTTATAACGGATGCCCTTTTATTTTTCAAAAACACTTTTCCCTTGCCGTCGGTTTCTCCGAAATTTAAACCGCTTATGGTAAATTGCGATAACGGTATTCCTTTTTTAGGTTTGACTTTGATTATTTTAGGTGAGGGTTTTACGAATGTGTATTTTTTTGAATTAGATTCCAGTCCGTTTTTAGTTGTAGCTTTAACCTTGTTTTTTCCCGTTTTGATTCCCCAGGGGACTTTGAAGGAGATTGTATTATCTTCCCACGATTCAAATGACAACAAATCCACTGTTTTTCCCGATTTGGTAAATGACACTTTACCTTCTTCAGTGCAGAAATCTGAACCTTCTAAAACCAAAGTGTCGCCGTATGTGGATTTTTTCTTCCTCACTTTAGTTATTTGAGGCGAGGTCCCGCAAAGAATTCCAGTCCCTGAAAGGGATACCGTTACGGGTAAATCAGTGAGTCCGTTATATACAAGGGACAGGAAAGCGTTTTTGCTTTCTTCATCTGAAGGTGAAAATGATATGTCAATGGTGCAGGAAGATTCTACAGAAAGTGTGGTCGAGGCGCAGTTATCCGTTATGATTGAAAAATCAGACGCGTCGGTACCGGATATGACAGTGCTGTTAATGAAAACATCAGTCAAAACATTGTTGCTTATAGTAAATTCCCTTGTACCCGGAGCTTCGGATACCTTTACGTTTCCGAAATTATATGATGGCGGGTTGACAGAAATATTTTTGTCTTCTCCCGTCCTGAAATTTCCCGCAGTCACTTTGGTATTATTTATCGTTTTTGCGTTATCGGCGGAATCGGCAAGACCTTCCGACCTGCCTATGGCGATGCCGTCGGTAAATACAAGAGGAGTGGAAAAGTATGGTATCTCTCCGGCATCATAGCTCATTATCGTCGCGAAAATCGTTGATGATATTCCCGTTTCCTGTGAGTCGTATCCGTAGGAATAATCGAATGCGCCCTTGTCATCGATGCTTTCGAGGTGGCTTCTGTCGTGATGGCATCCAAGATTATGCCCGACTTCGTGGGCGAAGGTAAGACCGTCGCAGTAAGACTCGCCGTTTCCCGCTTCGCTTTG
>CAZJVM010000008.1:0-62008 GCA_964549305.1 uncultured bacterium | reverse complement strand
CAAGTCGTGGGATGACAAGGTGGGGGGTTGGTTCCCCCGGTCGGAGCTGTGGGATGACAAACAAAAAGAGGTGCCGGGAGGATGACGGGTGTGGGACTGGATTGTCCGGTCAAGCCGGACAATGACAAAGAGAGAGTGCCGGGGGATGACAAAGTGGGTGTCTGTGGGATGACAAGGTGGGCGTCTGTGGGATGACAAAGAGGGAAACCGCAGTAAAGGAAGTTGAAAAACACTCCGTTCAAACTTAACCGAAAATTAACACGCTCCTTATTTAATCTTAATATTCCTCAACTATTACTGTCTCTTGAAAACAGAAAAGTATGGCGCGCGAAAATCTGAAAGGAGGTGAGAAAAACGGGAAGCGCTATTCATTCAGCAAAGGAAGTACAGGAAGTTCTTTATAAAAGTTAAAACAAGGAGACAGAAGTGAAAAGTTTAAAGTATTGCTTAGCACTGGTTTTTGCCATTGCAAGTCCTATCTGCGCTTTTGCAAGCCCCTTGGATATTCTTGTTAACAAGCTGGTAGAGAAAAAAATCATTTCGAAGACAGAAGCGAAGAATATTCTTTCTGAAGTATGGGAAGAGGAGAGCAAAACGCAGGAAACCCAGAGGCAGGTTGTGGCATCACAGGTAAAAGAGGAAGTTGGAAAAGCGCAGGAAACGCTAAAAGACACAGCACTTCCCGGATGGATTAAAAACACGAAATTCGGAGGTGATTTTCGCTTAAGATATGAAAGGCAGGAAGGCGAAGAGAATGGTGAAGATAAAGTTGACCGCCATCGCGGAAGGTTCAGGCTTCGTTACGGTTTTGAAACCCTCGTTAACGATAAGATGAAGGTGGGAATGCGCTTTGCCACGGGAAGCGGTGAGCAGACATCTACAAACCAGACATTTCAGGATACATTCAATCAGAAGAATCTTTGGATAGACCGCGCTTTTCTTGAATACACACCTCATCCCGACTTTAAGCTCATCGGCGGCAAAATGAAAAATCCCTTTTATACAACAGACCTCGTATGGGATTCGGACATAAACCCCGAAGGTGTTGCGGCAAATTTCAGCAAAACTCTGGGAAGTTTCACCCCCTTTGTGACTGCGGCATTTTTCCCCATAGACGAATCAAGCTCCGACTCCAACGATGTTTCCCTTTACGGAATTCAGGGCGGATTCAGCTATAAGCTTCTCGGTATGAATATGAAAGCGGCGGTAACCTACTATGACTGGCACAATATGAAGGGCGCAAAGCTTGAAGACATAAGCCCTTCAAAGCAAAAGGATACAAACACTCTGGTTACGGCAAGTGACGGAACGCGTTCTTTCAAATATGATTACAGAATAATCCAACCCACCGTTGAAATTACGCCCGTTGTATTCACTGCCTTCGACAGAACATTTCCGATAAAACTCCACGCGGATTTCGTAAACAATATCGTCAGTGATGTTGCCGACAATACGGGATGGCTTGCGGGAATAAAAATCGGGAAAATAACAAAGCCCGGTGATTTTGAAATTTCCTATAACTACAGAGAGCTTGAAAGAGACGCTTCTCCGGCAATAATCTCGGATTCCGATTTTCACGATGGCGGAACAAACGCAAAGGGTCACAAGATTTCAGCAAAATACGCGCTCTTTAAAAACACTTCACTCGGTCTGACGCTCTTCAACACAAGGTCGCAGGAAAGCAAAGACAATCTCAAAATAAATTGGCTGCAGGCAGACATTGTTGTTAAATTCTAAGAAAAACGGAGGATTCACTTATGATTAAATATTTAAAGTTTCTTTTACTGGCACTCTTTAGCGCGTCATTGCTCTTCGTGCCGGCAACCCAAAGCCGGGCATCTGACAAAGACCTTCTTGGCGCGGGGGCGACATTCCCCTACCCTCTCTACTCAAAGATGTTCGATGCGTACAATAAAAAAACCGGCATAAGGATTAACTATCAGTCAATCGGCTCCGGCGGGGGAGTGAGGCAGATTTTCAGCAAAACCGTTGATTTCGGAGCATCCGACGCGTTCCTGAAAGATTCGGACATTAAGAGAGCCCCTGCCGAAATAGTTCACATCCCCACTTGTCTCGGCGCCGTTGCCGTAAGCTACAATCTTTTCGGTAACCCCCAGATAAAGCTCACACCGGATGTGCTTGCCGACATATTTCTCGGGAAAATCAGCAGATGGAATGACAAAAAAATTCAGAACATAAACGGCAGTGTAAAGCTTCCTCCGGTAAAGATTGTCGTTGTTCATCGCTCCGACGGAAGCGGCACCTCTGCAATATTCACAGACTACCTTGCAAAGATTAGCTCAGAGTGGGATGCCAGGGTGGGAGCGGGAAAATCAGTCAACTGGCCCGCAGGGCTCGGGGCAAAAGGAAATGAGGGCGTTGCAGGAATGATAAAGCAGATACCCGGCGCTATTGGATACATCGAGCTTTCCTACGCGATACATAACAGGATGAAAACCGCATCGCTTCAAAATAAAAGCGGAAATTTCATTACCCCTTCTCTTGAAAGTACGAGTCTTGCAGCAAACACTGAAATCCCCGATGATACAAGAGTTTCAATAACAAACACCGGCGCGCCACAGGGATATCCCATATCCGGATTTACGTGGATTCTCGTTTATAAAAACCAGAACTATAAAGGGCATTCGGCGCAAAAGGCGAAAAATATCGTTGACCTTCTCTGGTGGATGATTCACGAAGGGCAGGAATATACTAAACCGCTCGATTATGCACCACTACCTGAAACAGCGAGAAAAAAGGCGGAAAGAAACATAAAATTAATCTCCTATAATAACACCCAAATAATGCAGTAAAGGTTATAAAAAAAAGATGATATGGAAGCCTTATACGCAAATTTTAATATGTATAAGGCTTCCATATGATGTTCATAACTTTTATATTTGTTAATAATTCAGCTAAGGCACTTTTTCTTTAAAAAAAATGAATGAAATCGAAAAAACTAACTTTTCAGAGCAAAATCTCCACCATTTTTTAAAAATTGCCCTTCAAAAAATAAATGGTATTATTCCCTGCGAAACGCACACTTTAATTATTGAATCACAAAAAAGAAGAAACGAGTCTTTACTCCTTTATTTCGGACTTGGAAAGGGCATTAATGATTTCATAAGGCATTGCGATTACGACTCCATTGAAAAAATATATTTATTTTTAAAACAAAATGCACCTTGTATAAGAAATTCATTTAGTCCATCTGATTTTTGTGATTTTAATGAAGATGTTGAAAACAGAGCAAGAAAGTCATTGCCTCCCCTGATTAATTTAGTGATTTATCCAGTAAATTTGTGGAATGAAAAAATTGGAATTTTTTTCAGTATTAATAAAAAAGACGGTTCTGAATTTTTTGATAAGGATCTGGAGCTTATCTCTGAAACTACCGAGATAACAGGAATCGCAGATGCAAATATCATCCTTCAAAATGAAGAGTCAGGAAATCCTCATAATTACAACTCTAATATTGACTGCGACATGGTGCAGAATATTCACTCTGATAAAATTACAGCTTTGAAACGGATTGCAGGCGGAATAGCACATACAATGAACAGTCCGTTAACAGGTGTCGTTACAAATCTTGGAATGATTAATTCTGCTGAAGAGATATTTAGAAACACGATAAATGAAATTCTGAAAATCTGCAAAAATAATACTCAGGATGAAAATACTGTCAATCTAATAGAACTGAAAATTAAGAAGCTTAATGAATTAGAGTGCAAAAGAAACAAATGGAGAAAAACCGCCGAAAAAGGAGGAAAAATTTGTACAAATATTATTGAAGAACTTCTGTTGTTTTCAAAAGAATCATCATTTGAAAAGGATCTGGAGCTTATCTCTGAAACTACCGAGATAACAGGAATCGCAGATGCAAATATCATCCTTCAAAATGAAGAGTCAGGAAATCCTCATAATTACAACTCTAATATTGACTGCGACATGGTGCAGAATATTCACTCTGATAAAATTACAGCTTTGAAACGGATTGCAGGCGGAATAGCACATACAATGAACAGTCCGTTAACAGGTGTCGTTACAAATCTTGGAATGATTAATTCTGCTGAAGAGATATTTAGAAACACGATAAATGAAATTCTGAAAATCTGCAAAAATAATACTCAGGATGAAAATACTGTCAATCTAATAGAACTGAAAATTAAGAAGCTTAATGAATTAGAGTGCAAAAGAAACAAATGGAGAAAAACCGCCGAAAAAGGAGGAAAAATTTGTAAGAATACTATTGAAGAACTACTGTTGTTTTCAAAAGAATCATCATTTAAAAACTATACTTATTTTAATATAAACAGATACATCAAAAAAATAATTGAGGCGTTGGAAAAGCAATTCAGCGCTTGTGATGTTATTATCGAAAAAAAAATATCAGATTCTCCAATAATGATTAATGGAAATGTAGGTGAAATCTGTCATGCATTTTTTAACATTATCTCTAATGCATTTCATTCAATCAACAAAAAGCCCGGTAAAATTTCCGTTTCTACTTCTATTGACGGAAAAAAATATGCATCCCTAATTATCCAATACAATGGCTGTGAAATCATAAATGATTTAGAGGAAAAGGTTTTTGAGCCTTATTTCACTTCGAGTAAATTAACAGGAAAAAATGGATTGGGCTTATCAATTTCACAAACGCTGATAGAGAAACACGGAGGTATAATAGATTTTGTGTCATCTCCGAAGGAAGGTACAATTTTTATCATAAAACTTCCTGCACGGCAGATTAACTAAAAATAAATTTATGGTAAGTTTGTATTTTTAAAATGGAGAAAAATTGAGAATGAAGAAAGTTAAAAGAATAATAAGGCAGATGACTTTTTTTAAGCAATTTTATCCTGCAAAAAGAAATGTTATTTTAAAAAAGACAAAAAAATCAATTAATGAATGGCGTACGGTAATTCATCCAAAAGATAAGGAACTTCCCGTCCTTGTAGTTTTTGGGAAAAAAGAAACAAATATGAACGAAATAGAGGAATTCTATAAAAATTTTCAAGAAGGTATTATTTTTAAATAATATTTTGCCGCACTGATATTTAAGGTATTTTAAAAACAACTTTTAGCACAGATTAAGATATTGTTTTTATTGAATAGCTTTAAATATTGGGAGAATGAGATTGTATTAAAATCTCAAATAATTACCATAAGGCATTATGAAGATCATAAAGAAAAAAATAAAAATTAACTGCAGATGATACAGATAATATGGAGTACAGCAATACAAATGTTTAAACTTTGCTGATAATACAGCAATGATCTAAACTTAACACAATCTTAACATTCGCTTAATCGGAAATTAACTTCAAAGGGCTATCTTATGAAAATAAAAGTCAATTCTTATGGATATCCTGCAAAACATATTTTCCGGTAATCGAAAACTTTCTGCAAGCGAAGGTTCGGGATTCAAAAAAATCCTGTCAATTTCAGGTTTTTTTGTCATCGTCCTTTTTCTTGCAATATTCGCTTCTCTGCTTTTTAATTCACTGCCTTCCTTAAAGGAATTCGGCTTCAGATTTTTGACCGGACGCGCGTGGGACCCAATTCAGAATGAATTCGGGTCTCTTACTTTTGCAGTGGGTACGCTTTTGACGGCTTTTTTGTCGCTTTTAATCTGCACACCCTTTGCCATTGCGATTTCGCTTTTTCTCGGAGAATACTTTGCAAACGGGAAAATATCGGTTGTTGTAAACACAATGATTGAGTTAATGGCAGGCATTCCCTCTGTAATATACGGTTTCTGGGGATTGTTCATAATTGTTCCGCTTGTAAGGGAGCTTGAAATCAAAATTGATGTCATTCCCTATGGCGTTGGCATTTTCACCGCGTCCGTGATTCTTGCCATAATGATAATTCCCTATGCGGCATCGATTTCAAGAGAAGTAATAACAATGGTGCCTTCGGACTTAAAGGAAGCCGCCTATTCCCTCGGCGCAACGAAATACGAAGTAATTAAAAAAATAATAATCCCTTACTGCCGTTCAGGAATATTTGCGGGAATGCTTCTTGCCCTCGGCAGGGCATTGGGAGAAACAATGGCTGTAACAATGGTAATCGGAAATTCCAATGTATTGCCCGAAAATTTATTTTCACCTTCAAATACAATGGCAAGCGTTATCGCAAACGAATTTGCCGAGGCGGCAGGCGATGTTTATCTGTCATCTCTCGTTGAAATAGCGCTTCTCCTTCTCATTATTACTTTTATCATCAACACTGCAGGCAAATTCATACTAAAGAAACTAAGCGTGGGTTAGCAAAATGAATAAAAGCAAAACCACATCGAGAATAATAAAGAACGCTTTATTCAAGGGCATTATCATCCTCATTTCCCTTGCATCCATTATGCCTCTTTTTTTCATCCTCTTTTATATCGTACAGAGAGGAATAGCATCGATAAGCTGGAATTTTCTCATAAATCTTCCAAAACCCGTAGGTGAAGCGGGAGGAGGAATCTCAAATGCCATAGTGGGGACTATTATGCTCATTTCCATTGCCTGCGTGATTTCAGTGCCGTCGGGAATCCTCGCGGGGCTTTATATCTCGGAGGAAAGAAAAGGAAAGCTTTCGGGCGCGGTGCGTTCCTGCGCGGAATCGCTCCAGAGTATTCCCTCAATAGTAATCGGAATAATAGCATATGTCTGGGTGGTAAAACCGATGGGACATTTTTCCGCGCTTTCTGGCGGTATCGCCCTTTCGATGATGATGCTTCCCCTTGTTATAAAAGCAACTGAGGAAACACTTATTCTTCTGCCTGATTCACTGAAAGAAGCATCGCTTGCACTGGGCGTACCCTATTACAAAACGGTGTTGAAGGTAATTCTTCCCGCCGCATTGAGCGGAATAATGACAGGAATACTTCTCGGCATTGCAAGAATCGCGGGCGAAACCGCCCCTCTGCTCTTTACCGCGTTCGGAAACCCCTTTATGAATGCCAACATACTAAAACCGGTGAATTCTCTCCCCCATCTGATATTTACCTATGCGATAAGCCCTTATGAGGAATGGCAGAAACTTGCCTGGGGCGCGTCACTTGTGCTGATTGCTTTGGTGCTGATGCTGAATATAATCTCAAAATTAGTGGTAAGAAAATGGAAAATAAGGTTTTAAAGATAGAAAATTTCTCCGCGTCATACGGCGAAGATCTCATAGTGAAGAATGTGAATCTCGAAATCCCTGAAAAGAGGGTTACGGCAATAATGGGACCTTCGGGATGCGGAAAAACTACTCTCATCAGATGCATCAACAGAATGCACGAATTGACGCCCAAAGCATCCACAAGGGGAAAGATCTATCTTCGCGGCGAAGACATTTATTCAATCAATCCAATTGTGCTTCGCAGAAAAATCGGTATGGTTTTCCAGCGCCCCAATCCCTTCCCCACGATGAGCATTTATGATAATGTTATTGCCGGATACAAGCTCAACGGAATTAAAACGGCAAAAGCGGAAAAGGACCGCATAGTAGAAGATTCGCTGAAAAAGGCGGCAATGTGGGACGAGGTAAAAGATAATATTCACAGGCGCGGCACGTTTCTCTCAGGAGGACAACAACAGAGATTATGCATCGCAAGGGCATTGGCAATGAATCCCGAAGCGATACTTCTCGATGAACCCACATCGGCACTCGACCCGAAAGCGACAGCACGCATCGAGGAATTAATCGGAGAGCTTAAAAAAAATGTATCCATAATCATGGTTACGCACAACATCGCGCAGGCGGCAAGAATTTCCGATTACACGGCATTTCTTTATCTGGGAGAACTGATAGAATTCGGCACAAGCGAAAAGATGTTCACAGTGCCTGAAAATAAAAAGACCGAAGAATACCTTACGGGAAAATTCGGATAAGAGGGGAAATTATGCTTAACGAAAAATTAAAAGAATTAACGAGGGAAATAGTTGAGTATGCGGGACTCGTGGAGGCAATGATAGATTCAAGCGTTGGCGGATTGATTAAAAAAGACAGCTCACTCTTGAAAAAAGTAATAGACAAAATGGAGCCCGATGCAAACAGGAGAGAAGTTGAAATCGATGAGTTATGCACTATATCCATTGCCCAGTTTGAGCCAAAGGCAAAAAACCTGAGGACAATACTGATGTTCGCAAAAATAAACAATGACCTTGAACGAATAGGCGACCACGCCGTAAACATTGCCGAAAGCGGGCTTTATCTCATTGAAAACATATTCGTGAAACCCCTCATAGACACTCCGAGAATGGCAGAAGTATCCATTTCGATGCTAAAGGACAGCGTTACCGCATTGATTGATGAAAATATATCATTAGCACGCGATGTATGCGAGAGAGATAATATAGTAGATGGTCTTAAAGAGCAGATAATCAGAGAGCTTGTAACCTATATGACTTCCGACCCTTCAACAATCGAGCGAGCCCTTCAGCTTATTAAAATAGCGATGAATCTCGAGCGCATAGCCGACCTTTCGACGAATATCTGCGAAGACGTGATTTTTATGGTTGAAGGGAAAAACATAAAACATCATCAGGCATAGGGAAGTAAAACCGGTCCCGGATTTATGACATTTTACCGCTTTTCAACAATCCCGACGTTTCTTCGTAAATTGTTCTTACGGGAACTGTCGCTACAACCTGGATATTTCCCCGTGAATCTGCGAAAATCAAGCTCTAACGCTTTCGCTTCTTATTTTTTCTGAAATATTTCGGATTTACGGCTACTTTATCTGATTTGTGAAACCTGCTTACCGAGTTTCTGTCAATATCCTCGAGTTTATAAAAATAGATTTTTCCCTTTTTTGCACTCTTATCGGAAAACCTGTATTTCTCGCCGCTGATGCCTTTGCTTTTTGACTTTATGAGATTTTTGTTTATCGTCACAAAACCCGAATCCGCCCTCTCGCTTCGCCAGATATTAAATCCGAGATTGTCAATCTCCGAGCTCGTTTTCCATCGTATTATAATCTTTTTATTTTTCTGTTTCGCATTAAACGATGAAAGCTCTATTGCTGAAGGAATGAAATTGACAGTTACCGGATATATCGTTGATGATGTAATTACTTCCCCGTATGAAGCGCTTTCAAAGGATAGAGTAAGATTGTAATCTCCCGCGCTATTTGTTGCCCTTACCGTCCACGAAGCGTTTCTCACTGCGCCCGCATTCATCGAACCCAAATTCCGCGGATTTATTCCTCCCACCAAAGAAAATCCGGGAGGGAGCGATAAAGTTTCATAGCAAAAGTGCGCCGTCACATTTCCCGTATTGGTTATTACCGCGGAGATAATAAAAGTTTCATCCGGCATTACCGAAGAAGGCACCTCTGCGGAAACATCGGGCGCAATGGTCACTTCCGATAATCCTCCCGACGCGGCAAGAGCAAACTCTTCTGAAGAGACCGCGCTGAATGCAGCATCCGGCGTAAAAATCTTGATTATGTCAAAACCGTTTGCCGTTGACTTTACCTGCTCAACATTGTCAATCCCCGAAGCGGAAGTGGCAAGAAGAGTATTATCGCTTTCCCTGTACATCTCCATATCGAGGTCATTGGGACCGTAATACCATACAGGATAGTTTCCTCCGGGATTATAAAACTGATGCCTGTGCCAGACAAGAGTTGCCCTGTTTCCGCTTTGCATATATCCCCTGAAAAGCTTGAAACTTCCCGGATTTCCCGAAGGAAGGACATTCGAAATCAAATAATTATTCCTTTCAAGCCAAGCTTTGTTAAGGTCAACATATCCCCATCCGTATTCCGTATCCCATCCCGAAACACCTTTGTCTTCGGCGCTGTTGATGAGTACCGCTTTTATCGCCTTCGGACTTGTCACTCCGGCATCCATCATAAGGGCACAAGCGCCTGCAATATGAGGTGAAGCAAAGCTCGTGCCATAAGCGTTTTTAAACTCGGAACCCGTCTCCCAAAAGTGATTGGGAGAATAAATGGCGTTTCCCGGCGCCGACAAATCGGGCTTTTTGCGACCCCCCGCCGTAGGACCCCTGCTTGAAAAGGATGTTATTGAATCATCGGTCCTCGTAACAGTGCCCTTGTCATCTATTGCCGCCGTGCATATGACATTGTAGGCTATGGACGGTTCCCATATCTTGTTTATTCCCGTGCCGCTGTTTCCCGCACAAATAGCCACACTTGCCCCGATACTATCGACAACGGCGTCCCAGAAACGGGCAAGAGTGGAATCGTCCTGCGAAGTTGCAGTGCCGTAACTGTGATTGAATACATCTGCCGGCTCATTTGCGGAAAAAAGTCCCCAGTCAACATTATCTATGGCATCGCTCCAATACATCCACACTCCGCCGTCAGTGCCGAGAAATCCGCTTTTTAAATTCAGCAATGTATCTATGCCGTAGGAGACGCCCAGATTATTCGGATTGGCTGCGCTTCCAAGACTTCCCACAACTCCGTTTACTGCGGTGCCGTGACCGTGAAGGTCGTCGGAAGTGAATTTATCGTCATTGAAGTACGATGATGCGGACGCAATATCGAGGTCAACATGGTTTTCAAACTTGCGCCCGGAAAAAGCGGGATGAGAGGCATCGGCGCCTGAATCGAGTACAGCGACATCCCACACACCGCCGGTAAATCCATTATTCCAGAAAGCGGAAACACCGATTGAAGGGGCGCTTACAAAAAGCCCTCCCTTCATCAGCTTATCTTCGTCAATCTTTGAAACGGAAGGAAGCGCTGAAATTTTATCTACGAGAGAAACGGGCACAATGGCAGACACCGCATTCAACGACAAAAGCCGGTTTTTTACGACTGCACCGTTTTGAGCAAGATAATTTTCCGCGTCGGATATGTCGTTTTGGGCGTATTTCTTTATTTCGCCAAGGATATCGCGCCTTTTCTTCGTTGAGATAATATCAAGCCCGTTTATATTGTCATAAGACGATGATGCCTGAATGTTTATATTATTCACGGGTCCCCCATACTTGTTGTCAACCGCTTTTGCTATTTCACCGAGAGGTATTTCCTTAAGAAAAACTATTACTGGAATTAAATCATTCTGACTGCTCAGGGAAATGAGCTTTTTCAGGTTTTCCGTTATTTTATCCTTGTTTGATTGAGGCACACTCCAAATATCATCGGGACTGAGGACTTTTCCCGTTGTATCGCGGTAAATCTTTTTAACTTTGCCGGCTTTTCTGAATTTTTCAACTGCAATCTTTCCGCCTTTATCGTTTTGAATATAACCTTTCCAGATAATTTCCGCAGAGTGCGCGGAAGGTAAAAAAACCGAAGAAATAAAAAAAATAACAATGGGAAAATAAACCGATATTTTTCTCAATAAAAAAACTCCAGTAAAATATTATTGAATGGCTTTTAATGTATTCTAAATACAGCGATATTAATTTAATATTCTTATTTGTAAAATTTTGCAACTTGAAAAATCAGAATTGATGATTCCCTTGACAAAAAATTTTCATAAATGATAATGTTACATATGTTTGGGTATTCGTTTTAATTTAACTCATAAACTAAGGAGCAAGTTATGAAAAAAAGTTTTTCGGTTTTGATTGCCCTTTATTTCGTTGCAATTATCGGACTTGTGCAGATTACCACGGAAAACAAAGCATTTGCCGCAAAGGGGAAAAAACTTTATAATTCAAACTGTAAATCCTGCCATGGCAAAAGAGGTAAAGGCGCAAAGTGCTGTGTAAACAAAAGCATTAGGAAAGAGTCTTTCAAGCATTTCAAAAAAGAAGTAAAGAAAGGAAATGATGGGGGGATGCCTCCTTTTAGTTCACTCAAGAAAAAATCAATTAAAAGCATATGGAAGTATGTAAAGAAGTAAAGAGTTATTTGTAATCTCAAAGGCCAACTCCATTAAAGGGGTTGGCCTTTTTTTATTTTTTCCCGGTCAATTTCCCTTTTCCTCAAAAAATCACCGGGAAGAAGATAATCTGCGGAAATTTCAATCTTGACGGACATTCCGGGATTGGCGCTTTCAATTATCTCACCGTTATTTGCCCTTATAGCACCGGGAGTAAATGAAAGAGTCTTCATTTCAGGTGAAATACATTCTATCTCGTCGCCCTTTTCAATTTTATTCCTTACATCAACCATCACTACGCTTTTCCCGTCTGAAGTTTTTTCAATATCTCTCACAATACCAACGGGTTTGTAATTCTGAACGTAATTATGGTCATAGAAAAAATTGTCCTCATCTTCACTTTCCCCCATAAATCCTTCCGTATATCCTCTGTGACTCACTTTACGCAATTCTTCATCCCACTCATCTCTGAATCTGAAACTTTCACGCTCTTTCATAAAGCTGTCTATGATATCCCTGTAAACCCTTACGACAGAAGCAATATAGTACGAGCTTTTGTTTCTTCCCTCGATTTTGAATGAATCAATTCCTGTCAAAATCAACTCCGGAATCTTTTTTGCAAGGCATAAATCTCTGTAGTTCATTATGAATGTGCCTCTTTCATCCTCTTCTACGGGGAAATAAATACCCTCTCTTGTCTCTTCGTTCAGGCTGTATTTCCAACGACAGGGTTGCGTGCAGTCCCCCCTGTTAGCACTTCTTTTGTTAAGATATTCACTAAGGTAGCATCTTCCCGAATAGGATAGGCAAAGCGCGCCGTGAATGAAAACTTCAAGTTCAACATCACGGACATCTTCTCTTATCTTCTTTATTTCCTCCATATTCAACTCACGGGCAAGGGTAACTCTTTTTACGCCTCCCGGGTCCCTCCAAAATTTTACCGATGAAGAGTTGGTGGTATTTGCCTGTGTGCTTAAATGAATTGGGATTTGCGGGAGATTGTCTTTAAGGAAATTCACCACTCCGGGGTCTGAAACTATGAATGAATCGGGAGCATTGTCCCTGAAAAAAGGAACTAATTTATCAAGGCGCGCAATATCATCGCTTTTTGCGAAAAGATTGAGGCAGAGATAAAGCTTCTTTCCGCTTTCCTTTACATATTTTATCGACCGAAGGATTTCATTCTCGTCAAACTCCGAAATGCTTCTCAGACTGAATCCCTTCACTCCCCCATAGACGGCATCGGCACCGAAATGAATAGCTGTTTTGAGTTTTTCGAAATTTCCCGCAGGAGCAAGAAGCTCGGGTTTACGGAGTCGCATCGGTTCCTGCTCTTTTACTTAGCCTGTATTTTTTTACGGCATTGAGGTGTTCGCTGTAAGTTTTCGAAAATGTATGCCTGCCTTCTTTCTCTACGACAAAATACATATAATCCACATTTGCCGGGTTTAAAGCCGCCTTTATGGACTTTTCCCCGGGATTGCAGATGGGACCTGGAGGCAGTCCCGGATAAAGGTAGGTATTGTAAGGAGAATCGTATTTCAAATCTTTTCTGTAAAGTCTGGAAGAAAATTTCTTAAGGGCGTAAATCACCGTAGGATCGCACTGAAGGAGCATTCCTCTTTTGAGTCTGTTATGAAATACTGCGGAAACCAACGGTCTTTCTTCATCAAGATATGTTTCCTTTTCTATCAACGAGGCAAGGGTAAGAGTATCATGCAGGGTCATACCCATAGACTTCATTTTTGCCTCATATTCGGGAGTGATGATTTTTCTTAATTTTTTATACATAGTCCTTATTATGAACCGCGCGCTCGTCTGCTTTGTAAATGAATAGGTGTCAGGAAAAAGATATCCTTCAGCGGATATGGAATCGATGCCCAGTGATTTTATAAAATCCCTGTCCCTCGCGATTTTCAGGAATTCTTCTTTATCAACAAATCCGTCCTTCTCGAGGATAGCCGCCATATCTTCTATGCGCGTACCCTCGGGAAATGTAAAGGAATAACGGCGCACCTCGCCTTTTACGAGCATATTCATTATTTTTTCGGGGCTCATATTTCTTCTGATTTCATATTCTCCTGATTTAAGTTCTGTTGACTTGTCTTCAACAACGGTCATCACCTTAAAGAGAAGAGCACTCGATATTAATTTTTTCCTTTTAAGCCGCTTCGCTATTTTCTCGGTGGACATATTGTCTTTAATATTAACTATCACGGTCCTGTGGTTTGATGAATAGGGAGTGGACTTAAACACGTAATAAATTTTGTATCCCCATATTCCCGAAATAACGAGAACCGCCAAAACCACTTTCAAAAATGTTTTCACTCCGCCCTCTCCTCTCTGAAAGTCGCTGAGTCAAGATATCCCTGAAGAATAATTATGGCAGAAAGCTTATCCTTTAGAGTTTTCCTTTTTTTGCGCTTCACATTGCCTTTGATGAGCGTCCTTGTCGCCTCCTTTGTGGAATATCTTTCATCCCATCTAATAAATTCAACATCGGCGCAGTCACTAAATTGGGAAACGAAAGAAAGCGTTTTTTCGCCTTGCTCGCCTACACTACCGTCTTTCTTATATGGCATTCCGTAAACAACCTTTTCCGCGTTATATTTTTTAATGAGTTCGGAAATTTTTTCAACTGCGCTGTACTCGTTCTTTCTGTCTATCGTTTCAAGTCCGCGCGCGATGATTCCCGTTTCATCGCTTACGGCAACGCCTATTCTTCTCTCTCCTATGTCAAGTCCAAGTATTCGCATCTATAAACTCCTGATAAATTACTGAAAAACAAATATTCATATACCGTTGACATCAATATTTAATCTTATAATATTTTATTTCCAAAATATAAATAAAAAAGGAGCATCAGAAAGTGATAATAGGAATAACGGCGGATTCACACGATAATATCACGGCAATTGAATCAATGGTAAATACCTTCAAAAAAGAGAATGTCAAACTTTTGCTTCATGCGGGAGATATCGTTGCCCCCTTTGCCCTGAAGGCGTTTTTTCCCCTCGGGAAGAAAATCATTTCAGTCTTCGGCAACAATGACGGAGAAAGGGAAGGTCTTAAAGCGCTTATATCAGGTAAAGGTGAAATCACCGATGAACCGCGCACAGGCGAAATCGACGGAGTAAAATACTTTCTTGCCCACAGAGAGGAAATAGCCCTTCCCGTCGCTGAATCGGGTCTTTATGATATCGTAATATACGGTCACACTCATTCTCCCGTAAGAGACAAAAAAAGCGATACACTTATCATCAATCCCGGAGAGTTATGCGGATGGGTAACGGGCAGGAAAACCGCAGTAATCTTTGACACCGAAAGCAGAATGGCGCGGCTTATAACTCTTTAGATTTTCAATTCCGCATTTTTTCAGATTTGCTTCAAAAATGCTCTTCTGCAGTTTTTTATAAAATCCGCTACCGCGACATGGTCTTTTTTTCCGGGCTTCGATTCAAGGAGACTCGACGCGTCCACCGCGTAGGGCGAAACCTTATCAATCGCTTCAGCGACATTTTCCGGGCCAAGACCTCCGGAGAGGATTACCCTGCCGTATTCCTTGGCTTTTAGAGCAAGATTCCAGTTGAATGTTTTACCTGTCCCTCCGCGCGCGTCTTTCGAGAAAGTATCGAGAAGAAATGATGAGCAATTGTAGTAAGCCATCTTTTCTATGCTTCTTTCATCATTTACGGATATGACTTTGATTACAGGGAATCCTTCAAATGAATCAACAAACTCCGGAGTTTCATCACCGTGAAACTGCAAATAATCAAGTCCGCAGAGTTTTCCTGTTTTCATAATACGGTCGCGGGATTCATTTACGAAAACACCGACTTTACTTACAAAAGGCGGCAGGTGGGATATTATCTCAGCGGCTTTTCCCGGACTGACAAAGCGCCTGCTCTTTTCATAAAATATAAAGCCCAGCGCGTCAGTGCCTTTTTCCGCGCAGAAAAGCGCGTCTTCGCTGTTTGTAATTCCGCAGATTTTAATCTTCATTTCAATAGCTTATACAAAATCTAAAATTTTATCTTCAACTCAGAATACTAAAATCCTGTGGACAAAACTACATTTTTCTGATAATAATTTTAATCATAATTGTCTTATCTTGCCGGCTGGCTATAGATTTTTACAAACCGCTGACAACCTTATTTTCCTTTTTTTAATACTTTTATAATTGATGGATATTGAAAGTTATTTAATCCGCGCTTTTCAAAACTTGACAACCCCGAAAGCCAAGGAGATGAAGTATGCTCGTTAGGGATATAATGACAAAAAAGGTTATATCCGTAAAAAGGTCGACCACTTTCAAAGAGCTTTTAACCCTGTTCAAAGACTTTCACCTTTTTCCTCTCGTACCCGTCACAGATGATGACAACAAGCTTTTGGGAATCGTATCATTCAGAGATATTATAAGCATATTCAGCCCGGTAAAGAATGAAATTATTAAAAGAATGCCCTTCGTTGAGCAGGAAGAAGCAGATATCTTCAATGTGCCTATGTCCCCGGACATGGGAAGACTTATAGTCGTTGAAGACATTATGGACAGACGCTTTGTTTCCCTTGATGAAGAAACACCGATGGAAGAAGCCTTCGACATAATGAAACTTCACAAAAAGGAAGAACTCCCCGTTGTAGACAAAAACGGAACTCTCATCGGGCTTGTAGGGATATTTGACATCATCAGCCAGGTTTTTCAGGACAAAGGAATTATATAAAAATGAATTTAATTCTTGGCACGGGCTTTATCTTCCTAATCTCTCTTCTCTCTGCAAGATTGATAGCTAAACTGAAACTTCCCGTGGTAACCGCTTATATCATTTTGGGAATACTTATAGGTCCCCATCTGCTTAATCTTGCTCCCGGCAAACTGCTCTCGTCTTCAAATCTTATATCAAATGTGGTGCTTGGAATAATCGCCTTCGGCATAGGACAGAATTTTCAGATAAGCACCTTCAGAAAAATCGGAAAATCGGTAATGTGGATATCGATTCTTGAATCCTTCGGGGCATGGTCACTCGTTACAGCAGGATTCTTTTTCATCGTGAATCAACCTCTTTATATATCCCTTCTCTTCGGTGCCATTGCCGCGGCAACAGACCCGGTTGCCACAATAATGGTCATAAGGGAATACAGGACAAAGGGTGTTTTCACCGACACGCTCTTAAGCGTTGTGGCAATTGACGACGCGTGGGGTCTGATAATCTTCGCCTTGTCACTTGCTATTTCAAGAGCGCTGTACAGCCATCTTGTCGCCCCCTCGTATCTTCTCAAAACCTTCGGGTTTTCGCTTTTTGAAATATTCGGCGCATTTCTTCTGGGAGGAGTAATCGCGTATCTGCTTTCATATCTGTCAAAATTCATAAAAACAAAAACCGAACTGCTTACTTTTACTCTCGGATTTGTCCTGCTTACCATAGGTCTTGCGATAAAACTAAACCTATCCGTGCTTCTTGCAAATATGTTTTTTGGAAGCGTTCTTGTAAATATCAATAAGTCTTCTTTTCAGTTTTTTGACTCTCTTAACACGATAGATTCCCAACTCTTTCTGCTTTTCTTCGTTATAGCAGGGGCAAACCTTGAAATAGGGCTTTTACCGAAGCTTGGTGTGATGGGAATTTCCTATCTTTTAATCCGTGTAGTAGGTAAAGTTTCCGGCGCGGGACTTGGTGGAACCATAGGAAAATCGCCCGCGAGTGTAAGGAAATATATCGGCCTCGGGCTTATACCTCAGGCAGGTGTAGCGCTTGCCTGCGCCCTCATCGCAAAAAACGATTTTCCGGAAGTAGGAAATATGATATTCAGCACTATAGTCGCCACTACTGTCATATATGAGCTTGTGGGGCCTCTCTGCAGCAAGTTTGCACTTGTAAAAGCGGGTGAAATAACGACCGGCACAAAATAATGAAATATCTCTTCCCTCACTGGAAAGAAATAGAAAAAAAAGTCGGCAGAAAAGATATCTTCCTTTTTTTGGATTATGACGGTACTCTGTCGCCTATTGTTGAGAATCCCCACAAGGCTGACCTGCCTGAAAAAACTAAAAATATTCTAAAGAGCTTATCCCTTCTGAAAGAAATTAAACTTGCCATAATCAGCGGAAGGTCTCTTAATGACTTAAAATCAAAGGTGGGAATCAACAAAATAATTTATTCCGGAAATCACGGATTTGAAGTTAGCGGTACCAAAAAAAAGCCCAAAATCGGCAATCTCGCAGCATACCTTAAAAAGCTAAAAAAAATAAAAGAGGAACTGGAGGCAGAGCTTCTGAAATTCAAAGGCGCCATAGTGGAGGATAAGAAAATATCCCTTACGTTTCATTACAGGATGATAAACAATAAAGATGCAGTCGGCGCGAAAAAGGTGTTCGCGGGCATAGTGAGAAAATATGCTGACAATAATGAAATAGATATACGGCGCGGTAAAAAAGTGATTGAAATAAGACCGTCCGTTGAATGGCATAAGGGCAAAGCAGTTGATTTTATCCTTAAGGAATTTCAGGAGAATCATAAGGGAAAAAAATGTTTTCCTGTTTACATCGGTGATGATAAAACCGATGAAGATGCTTTCGGATATATGCAAAAAAAAGGGCTTTGCGTAAGAGTGGGAAAATCGGCAAGCTCAATTGCTGATTTTTATCTGAAAAATACTTCAGAAACAGCCGAATTACTGCAGAGGTTTTTAAACTTAAAAAGGAAGGAAAGAAATGGCGGGACTTGATAAGGCAAAACAACCCTTTCATTTTCATACGAGACTTCACATTTCGGAGCTCACGGGACTTCGCGCGTCTAATCTTAACGAATTTCTCTATCTGCTGAAGGAAGTGCCGGGGTCGTGCATTTATCACCATACACACAGATTCATACAACAGCATCAATATATATCACCGGCGCCGCCGAACGATTTTGCCTTTTGGATTGAAGATGCGCTGAGCGAAGAGGAGCTTAGCGAAAAACTCGCAAGCATCGATACGATAGAATTTCCCACAATAAGGGAACTTCGGGAAAAGATAATTCTCACAGTGGAAAACTACCTGAACGAAAATCCCGTGGCAAAACTGAAATTCGCACGAAAGGGAGAAGAGTTCGATTTCGTAAAATCAGTGAGCTTCATCGTACCAACCCGGCACAAGGCAAATGACACGAAGGAGTTTGTGGAAATACTAAAAAAAATCACCCTTGACTCCATCTATTTTCATATTTTCGAAGCGCGCCTTCGCCTTGAAAGAGGCCCCAATGACTTCTCGTTATGGTTTGAAACTTCCATGTGGAACAAGCCTCTGGCGGACAAAATCGCGAAACTCGATCCTTATACATATTCGCTGGAAAATCTAAAAACGGCAATAATAGATATTATAGAAAACAATAAGGACTAAACTATATGGCAAAAATCGATGAATATGTACCTATTGTCGGACAGGCAGTGATAGACGACCTGAAACTCCTCTCGGAAAAACTGAAAGGCAAGCTCATTCAAAATGTAAACTCCACTTCCGTGGGCGGTGGAGTGGCGGAAATCCTGAACAGGATGATTCCTCTCCTGAGGGAAATCGGAGTCGATGCGGTCTGGGATGTAATAGAAGGCAATCCCGATTTCTTCGATGTCACGAAAAAATTTCACAACGCTCTTCACGGAAGTAATCAGAATATCGTTCAGAAGGATTTCGAAACATTCCTCGCTACAAGCGAAGACAATATTCAAAAGATGGATATGCGGGGAGATATTGTATTCATCCACGACCCTCAACCGATTGGGCTCATTAAGAAAAAAACTAGCAATAAGTGGATATGGAGATGCCATATAGACGTTTCCAATCCGGAACAATCAGTATGGAATTTTCTGATGCAATTCATAGTCAACTATGATTCATCGGTCTTTTCCGCGCCCATATTCTCACAGAAACTTCCCATAAGGCAGTTTATGATTTCACCGTCCATTGACCCTTTAAGTGATAAAAACAAAGAGCTTCCGCAGGAAACCATAGACAAGGTCCTCGAGAAATACAAAGTCCCCACGGACAAGCCGATAATTACGCAGATTTCCCGATTTGACCGCTTAAAGGACCCTGTGGGTGTCATCGACGCCTACAAGCAGGTAAAGCGCCATATCGACTGCCGTCTCATCCTCGCCGGAGGCACGGCGACAGATGACCCCGAAGGACTTCAGGTTCTTGAGGAGGTACAAAACAGGGCGGAAGGTGACAAAGACATACATATTCTCCTCCTGCCTCAGGATGACATAGTTATAAACGCCCTTCAGCGCGCTTCGACTGTTATAATTCAAAAATCCCTCAAAGAGGGATTCGGGCTTACCGTTTCAGAAGCACTTTGGAAGGAGAAACCGGTAGTTGCATCGAATGTGGGCGGCATCCCTCTTCAGATAAAACATAAGCAGTCGGGAATGTTGTGCCATTCAATAGAAGGCGCGGCGTTTGCGTTGAAGCAGATTCTCAACTCTCCAGACTTCGCGAAACAGCTTGGTATAAACGGAAAGGAACATATAAGGCAGAATTTCCTTCTTACAAGGCATATGAAGGAATATATGCTTCTCTTCCTGTCTCTTTACACTCAGGATGATGTTGTGTACCTTTGACGATTAAAAACAGAAAAGGCACGGAATTAAAAACTCCGTGCCTTTCTTTTATTTTTTCTAACCGCTATTGTCAGACAACATTTACCTTGCACATTTCTCCCGGTTCGGCTTTCACCTTAACTCCGGCTTTCTCGGCAAAATGCTCCCATACGGGTATGCACCACTTACTGCATACATCTTTCCACTCTATCTTGTATGTCCCAAGATACTTCTGGATATTTTCGAGGATTTCCTTGTAGGGACAGGGGAAAGAGCGTTCATCCTTCTTGATGTCTATGTATTCATAGAGCTGATATGAACAGCTTGTCCTTTCAAAAATCCCCCAGAGATAGAAATCCTTGTTCCCGGTTTTTTGTATGGCAGGCTTAATATGCCTTTCGATTACGGGAGTTAAAACATTCGCATAGTGCTCCACATAATCTGCTTCTATCCCTTTTCTAACGTTGAAATCAAGATTTCTGAGATGAATCTTTACAAGAGCGTCATAGAATTTGTGAAGATAGGGTTCATTGTTGCTGTATGTCTTTACAAGAACCTTCAATCCGTCTACAAGGTCGTCCCTTTCTGCAAACTCCTCGTCAAGCCACGCATTTGCGGAACGGGGAATATTCATAATCGTCAATGCTGACAGAAAACCCACGCCTGTCGCTTTCTTGGCAAAATCGCGCCTTTTCATTTTATCTTTTGCCAACTCATCCAATATTGTCATGTTAAGCTCCTTATTTGCATTATTTTCAGACATTAGTTTTTCTCCTGAAAAAATAATTAATTTAGGAAACAAGTTTTACCTTGCAGATTTCACCGGGATAGGCCTTTATTTTAATTCCTATCTCCTTTGCAAAGCCTTCCCATACAGGTGTGCACCACTTATTGCACACATCAAGAAGCTCAAAATCAAAATCTCCCGTCTCCGCGCCTAACCACTGCTTGCAGTCATAAAGTTTGTCTCTGAAAGGACAGGGAAAAGAGCGTTCACCCTCCTTAATGTTAATTTTCTCATAAAGCTGATAAGAACAGGTTGTTCCTTCGAACATTCCCATAATCCCGAATTCGTCTCCCCTCTTCTCTGCCATTTTGCCTATTTTTTTCAATAGCGGAGTCATCGTCATAATATAGTGTTCAACATATTCCTTGCCGTATCCCTTCTTCCACTCAAATTCAAGCGCCTGAAGCTGAGCTTTTGAAATGGTTTCATTAAACTTATGAGGATATGGTGAAACACTGTCATAAGTCATAAAGAGGGATTTAAGGGCGTAACCAAGCTCCTTGTCGCCCCTTTTCAGGAATTTCTCCTCGTCAAGAGAAAACTTCATCGATCCGAATACCGCGCCCGGACTGTTCAGAACGGAAAGAAGAGTCAATGCGCCTCCACCCTTAAGGAGTGTCTTTCCAAACTTGCGCCTCGATACATCGCTCATAAAAAATCTCCTTTTATTTGAGTTAACTTCCAAAACTTCAATTCATTTCTAAAAGAGCAGTTCTCCAAGCTTTTTGCCTGTTTCCCCATCTGCAAGATTAGGTACATCATTGAGTATGCCGGGTGTCGCCTTTATAAACATCGCGGCAAACATCTCTCCCGTTTTCCTCCCCTCCCCGACAACCGCTTCATCGTGAAGCACCGGTATATTGTCCGCGTCTTCGGCAAACTTCCTGTAAAGGTCAGCATATTCGAGAATCCACGGGATGGTTTGTTCCCTCTGCGCTTCTGTAAAATCCCCCGCCATCATACCGCCAGAAGTATAGTCGGCAAGCATCGGTTTTCTTACACCGGGAAGAAGTCCCTCAAGGGATTTATATTTTTGCCTGAGTTCGCAAACCGGTTTCGCGAGAACCTCCCTGTATTTTTCGTTTTTCGAGAGCATAAAAAGGTCAACATTGAGATGGTCATACATTCCAATATGCACTGATGCCTCAAAAGCGAAAATCGGCAGTGGAACGTCTTCCGAAGGCGTAAAACTCGCCACGGTAAATTCGCATTTATCCACCTGAGACTTGTCGTCCTTGTTTTTCACCCATCCGTCTTCAAGAACCATAAATGATATTTTCTTAAATGGGAAACTCCCCGGATTCTGTTTCCTGTAAACTTTAAGCCTTAGTTTCTCTTCTCCCTTCTGCGCCACCACATTGCTGCTGCAATCCATCTCCTTTAAAAAATTACTGAACTTTTCCTCAAAAATTCCTTCAAAATCCTTATAATGCATCTTCATCTCTCCGCTTAAAATTAATAATCCGCACCCATCCCTACGACACCGAGGATTTCCTTACTTCAATTTTACTTTCATCGGCATTGCCCACTCCGAGTTTTTCCGCCGACCATATATGTCCCGCATACTCCTTTGAAATAAGGGTCTTTCCGCGTTTCCTTCTCTCTTCGTTTATAATCTTCATTCCCGTAAGATCGTTAGCAACTCTGTCAGGAGTCATTATTATCTTATGGTTTACTCCCTGCGGTTTTACATGGGCGCTTCCCTCGTAAATTCCCATAAGGGCGTCGAGGATGACAAGCTTAGTTTTTTTCATCAACTGCTCGCTCGCGTTAACTTCTGCTATCTGCGGATTGGCATTGTGGGCATGCATCTTTTCTATGACGTCTATCTGGTGTTCCGTCAATGACATGGGGTTAAAGGTCGCTTGCTCGGAAAGATGTATCGTGCCGTACATATTCTTCATCGAAAGACTGACTCCCGCAAATTCAGACTTCTTAAGGACAGGAACATTTATGAGGTAGTCTATATGCTGTGACAAAATCTTGCTGTGCGTATTCACTATGTTTTCGCAATTTATATAAACCTTTGCTTCAGGGTCAAGCCATATACTTTTGTCGTGATATGTGCCGTAACACCTGTATCCCTCCTTCCCGTCATTAATCTTGTAACCGGAGTTGATGAGAAACGCGTCCACATTGTCCCAAATAAGAATATTCTGCTTGTTTATTCCCCCTTCAACCATACTGTCGACTATCGAATAACCTACTTCGGGGTGGGACGGAATTCGGGGATTGATTGAATTGACCTTGAGACCTATGACTTCCTTTTCCTTTAAATCGGGGAAAACCGCAGACCACGCCTCACTGAGATTTTTAGCGCCTGTCATATTCTTGATTCCTTCGTCTATCATTTTCCTGACACGCCCTTTGTCGATTGCAAATCCCTGCGTAATCGATTTTAAATCTTCGGTCACGGAAACTACAGATTTTGCAGGCAAAGGATACTTCGGAATTTCCGTTTTTTCAGATTCCGCAAAAACTTTTGAAGGATTAACCGAAAGCGCCGCGACAGCGACTGCACTGCTTTTCATAAAAGACCTTCTGTTCACTTTAGAACAAAACCTTTTTTCTTTATTGTCTTTCATTTCGTCCCCTCAGTTTTTTAAATTTTTAAGATCCCCGTAAACCTTTAAAATAAGTTTATTAAAATTCTTTTTATAAAAGGGATTTTCGCCTTCAGGGAATTTCAACGATTCTGCCGCTTTCTCAGCGGGAATACCTTCATCGACAAACTTTTTAATCTCTGCCCTGAATGCGGTCATCTTATCGAGGGATAGCTGAATATCTTTTTTTTCCGCAGTGTAAACGCCCGCCCCCATAGATTCGAGATGCCCGCAGACTATTTTATCTATATCCATTTTCAGAAGTTCCTTCAAGGCATTTATATGAGCATCGATATTCGCGTCATCCCTGTAATCGGGAAGTCCGGACCCCTTGAGGAAAAGGTCTCCGCTGAAAAGCACCTTTGCGTCCGGCACATATACGACAATATCCCCTGCCGTATGACCACCGCCCAAATACCTAAGGATAATATCCCTGCCGCCCAAAGAAATAGTTTTTTCCTTTTCAAATGATATGTCGGGAGGGGTAAATCTGAAATCTGCTCCGAACATCTTTAGCGACTCATCGATCTTGCCGGAATCCTGCTCAGCCCTTCTCTTGGCGATTTTTTCCTTTGTAAAAGTATGCCCTATTATGGGAATCCCTTTTGCGGCAAAGGTTTGGTTTCCGCCCACGTGATCCGTGTGCCAATGCGTGTTAATGGCAAACTTCACAGGTTTGTCCGTAATTTTCTTTATCTCAGCCAGTAAGTCTTCCGCAAACATAGGAATCATTGTGGTGTCCACGACGACAACGCCGTCATCGGTCACTATAAATCCACAGTTTGAAAAGCCAAGGTCTGTTACGGCATAAATTCCCTTTGCGACTTCCCTGCTTCTGCTCTCCTCGGCAAAGGAAGCGGAAAGGAACGAAGATAAAAAAAGAATCAAAAAAACAAGGATGACGCTTTTATTCGATTTTTTCATAAAATATCTCCCCCTCATTTAAAACCTAACTTCAGGCGGTAAGTCCTGCATCGACCAGACTTCATAGGGAACTGTGCCCGATGACGGAAATCTGTCCCAGAAGAATTCCTTTTCAAGCCAGCGTTTCCTCATATCGAACATATTGTCTGTGTCCTCTTTAGTGAACTTTTCATCCCTGCGTTTCTCGATAAGCTTGATATAAGCGTCAAACAAGGTTTCCGCGCTTTTTGTCACAAGCTCGAAGTTTTTGTCGTTTACTTCAGGAAGTCCTGGTTTTGGAAATCTGTAAAAGCTCACGCCCACACAGGATGCCTTCAGTCTTTCCTTGTGCTCTCCGTGAAAAAAGGGTTTTCTGTATGAGGCGATATCCTCGCCATGTTTTTCGAAAAGTCTGTCGAGTTCGCCCCTGACAAAATCCTCGTCTTCCTTTATCACGGTCCCGGGAGTTATATCCATTGTACCGCTTACATTGTTGCTCCCGTCCTTGAAGAATCCGAAATTGAGGGCAATATGGAGCATGCCGACAAGCGGTGTTTTAGGATAAACATCTATCTGCATATATCTTGCAACAAGGGGCTCGGGAATTCTCATAAGGGGAAGCGCCTCTTTGATTTCAACCTTCATTACTCCGCATTTTTCAACCACTTTGCCTCTTGTAACCTGCACATTGTAGTCTGCAGTTTCATAGGTGAATGATTTTTCCTCTATGTCATTGCGCCCGTTGAGTTTCTTCACTGCATCGAAAACCCTCGCTTCCATCTTTTCCGTAAATGACTCCATTTTTTTCAGATACCTGCTCTGCTCGGCGGTGAGAGAATCATCTGCATTTGAAATGAAAGTGAAAAGGGGAATAAAAAGAATTGAAACAACGACAATTAAAATCAGCCGCATACTCTTCTCCTAAAGAAAGGTAATATTTAGCTTAATCTAATCTTAAACGCGGGGGCGATAAGGGTATACAAAACTCCTTGATAAATACATTTCATTCCTGACTTCAAGATGCATCTCCCCCTTGAAAACAAATCAGCTATTTCTATTCAAAACTCCATTCCGAGTTTTTTCATAAGCTCCTGAACGGATTTTTTGCTCACTTTTTCATAACCTTTCTCACGGGCGAATTCTTCGGCATTGCCCACTGCCATTTCCAGAATTCCTTCGGGCACTTCCTTCATCATATCCTTCGCCTCGTCGTCCCATTGCATCGTGAAGTTTATTCCTTCAAAAACATCGCCTGATGACACTGTATCTTCGGAAGGCGCCTGAATTGCGGATTTGCTTTCTCCACCTTCGTTCCAAAAATCTGAATGAGGCGGTTTTGTCATCTTTCTCGACTCTTTTACATCGACCTTCATATCATCCATCAATTCGGGAATATAATGGAGCATATTGTAGGGTACTATTACAAACATCTCTTCCTTCTTTATCCTGTTATGCATTCTCCCCCCAAAATCTCCCGGCGTGTAAACTATGTTTCTTTCATACCAGGGAGTTGCAAAAAGGGAAGCGCAAAGAGAGGCGCCAAGCTCACCATAGGGGAAATCACCGTCTCTGCACGTAACCGAACCGGCAATATTGTTTGCCTGAAAAGGCGTGCAGACCGTAACAACCCATTCTATCTTAACACCTTCTGGAACCTTGCTCAAAGGCGCCGCGGCAATCCCTTTAACAAGTCCCGTAGGAAGGGAATAGGACTGCATCTTGTTTCGCATTGCCGCCTCTTCGGTAAAAAAATTGCTGGTCTTTGAAAGATAATCTCCGGAAGCTATCTCTTTTTTTCCCGGAACTATTCCCGCATGATGAACGCCCACGAGACAATCGCAATGCTGTTCATCGAAGTAGACGGACCTGCCATCATCCATTGCATACCGTATGATAGAGCAGGGACAGTCCTGTACGGGTTCGTATCCGTCAAATGGTTTGTCTTTTATAAAAGAAATCGCGACGGGATTGCCTCTGACTTTTATTTTGTTGATTAAAATATCATTGACCTGAGATATATCTACCATTTTTCTGACCTCTTTTTATGGTTTAAAATTATAGAAAAACAACGGATAACATTCTTCACATAGTAAATAAGACAATGCTTTTCAAGCTCCTGTAAGCTTTCTTTTACGTAAGGTGAAAAATAAAAAAGGAGGCATTCCCTTCTCATTGAGAATGCCTCCTTATTATGCCTTTTAAAGAACAAACTGTTACTAGCCGTAATAATAATAACTCCCGAAAACTATGCTTGCCGCGGACAGCGGTTTTGAAAGCTCACTCTCTTTACCTGAAGAATCAAATGCAGTTACGGCATAAAATGCTTCAAGAAAAGATGTGCTGAGCGTGCCGTTTGCCTTGTTATCTTTGAATGAAGTTGTAGATGAACCGTTAATCGTCTTTATAATGCTGAATGTATCTTCAACTCCGTTTCTGAACCTTGCCTGTCTGTAAACATTATAACCGGCAGCGCCTCCTGAGGGTTTTCTCCAGCTAAGGGCAACCTGAGGCGGCTTTGTATCTTCGCCGTTTGCGTCAACTTCGTTCTTAGATTTATTTTTTACATTCACTTTCAAATTTCTCGGAGATTTCGGCGCTGATTTCGCCGTCTCAATTCTAAATGTATCAGTTGTCTTGAATACTCCTCTAACCTTATTTCCATCAATATTCTTCTGAGGAGTTACACGAATTTGAAAATATGCAGCATCTTTCCCAATGTCCGATTTTGATTTCCAAGTATATGACTTTGATTTCGACCCCGGTTTTACCTTTTTCAATGTCTTGATTGTTTTCCATCCGGCATTTCCGTCAACAGTGGGATTTTTCCTGTATTCTATTTTCACATCGGATTTTTTTCCGTCAGCATCTAAAAGAGAAAAGACAATTTTTACTTTTCCTTTTTTGTCAGCTTTTGTTTTCAAGGTCGAAATAACGGGAAGCGATGTGGATTGTCCGGAAGTTTTACCGAGTACCTGATAAGTTCCAAAATCGGTCATTTTTGAAAAAGACGCCGTACCCGCTGATGAATCTATTGAAAGCGTATCCGTTATCTTACTTGAAATCTTTGCGCCCTTATTCTTAAAAATAAAGAGGTCGCTGTCACTTATACCCAAAGCGCTTACAACATCGGTAAAATAAGGCACCGTCAATGTTGCATTATCAAGAGATTCAGGGGTCGCTGTTTCCGAAAGCGTGGTAGATGCAGAAACAGTTACGGCAGGTCCCACTGCAACCCAACCTTTTTTAACTTTTAACGGTTTGCCTCTTTCGATAAACGCATTTGGTGTTTCCAAAACCTGAATGAGCTTTATATCGCCTTTAGTTTCGATATCCGTAAAAGTCGTTATAACGGGCAATTTGGCTCTGGTAAAAAATACGCCCGCAACGCCTATTTTTTCTTTTTTCTTTTTTACCTTCCCTTTTTTATTGGTAATTTCCTTTGTTATGGTGACACCGTATTTCTTGGGAAGTTTGGTGGTCTTATAATCAATTGATTTAATGAAATAAGAGGGAAATTTGTCTGCATCTCCGTCACCTGTAGTATCTATGTGAAGCACAAGTATATTGTTGTGCTCTTCGTTGATTTCAGAAAAGAAAGGTTCCGTAAGTACAAATTCAACGGGTTTCTTTTTGGTTTTCTTTGGCTTCAGTATTACTGCGTTTCTCTTGAATGCAGTTGTCTTTTTTGTAACGCCCGTCACAAGGATTCTCGACCTTCCCCTGCTGTCCTTTTTAACCTTGCCCGCATTGTCAACCTGAAATCTCGTATATGGAGATTCATCTGTAATAAATACATCAGTGCCAAGGGAAAGCGACGTGCCGTTAAGCGGATTTGAAGAATCCGTAACTCCTACCTCTCCGCCAAGGCTACCTACTCTAAGGCTCGATTCGCCTAACCTGAAAATTTTGTCTGTCTTTGAAAGCACCGATGATTTTACAGGCCCTGCAAAAGCCGCCACCAAGGCAACGGTCGCAAGAGCTGTAATCAATAATAAACCCAATTTCTTTTTGACTCTAAACTCTTTCATATTCTGTCATCTCCCTCTTTATTTTTATTGAATTTAATATTTTAATACCGGTTTACCGGTCGCCAAACTTTCTTTAGAAATTCCAGCTCAATCCAACTTCATATCTTGCAACCGTCGAGGGAATCGTTCCTACTTCATAATACAATTTACTGAAAATATTCTCAATTGCAAATTTGAATTTCATCTTTCCGTTGTAAAAGGGCTGTACAAGGGCAAAATCCCAAACCCAGTGTTCAGGTTGTTTCAGCGACCCCGTAGGCGAATAAGAAGTCTTATAGAATGTGGTGCTCTTGAATCTTCCGCTAAGTGTCATAATCGTATTAGTGGGGAATCTGTAGCTTGAGCTTACGCGGAAAGTATGAGTCGGGACAGTGATTAGTCTCTGCCCGTCAACTTCAAGGGTGTTAAGGGGTACAACGCCACGCCTTGCTTTAGTGGCAAAATTCGGCGCTTTTACGGGCCTTGGCGCAGGCCCCTGTGAAAAATCAAAGGGATTGATACTACCGGCTCTTGCCCTTGTAAAGAGATAATTGAAGCTGAGATTAAGGTTTGGAAGCCAGGGATTTTCAAAATCAAAATTTGTATCAAAACCCTGATAAACCGCAGTTCCTCTGTTAATCCACGTTCTCGCGCGGGGCACACCAATAAACTCCTCCTTGCTAACAAGCCCGTTATCAATGTAATAGTTTAGAACCTTGTTAACGGCATCTGCAATATCTGAACCTAATATTTCTCTGTTCTGCTTATAAATCTTGAAGAATTTCACATTTTCTGGATTATCGAGATTTACATAATCAGGATTTGCGACAAGCAAGGGAACTTCAACTACCTGATCGGAGTATTTGGTAAAATAATAGGCAATATCACCGCTTACATACTTGGTGAGGAACTTCATGCCAAGTTCATAACTCCACGCAATATCATATGTCAGCTCTGGATTTCCAAAAAATTTTCCGCCCTGTCCTTTAAAAAAATTGACATGTCCGTATGAAGGAGGCCTGAATGCTCTGCCTACCGATGCTCTAAATGTTGTCCCGGGTTTTAATTCATAATTAACTGCGAATCTCGGTGAAAACTCATCCTGCCAGTCATCGATGAAACCTGTTATCTGTTCCCATCTGCCTCCGAAATTGATATTCAGTTTTCCTATTTTCTGCAAATCCTGAAAATATAAGGAAGTGGCTCTTCTGTACTTTGGGGTATCACTATACTGTTTCTGTCCGAGATTTTTTGAAGGAGGAAGGTCAACTTTTTCCCATCTGAAAGACTGTCCTATTGTAAGTCCGTTTCCGTCAGGTTCCAGAATATCCGAAACATAGGTAATGGAATTGTCCATACCCCAGTCCTTCGCAAAATATCTAAAAGGGGTGAGATTCAAAGGAGTACCTGTGGCTTTCCAGAAATCAAGATCTTCTTCGGGATCTTCTCCCGTTCTTGCATAGTATTTTGCCTTCTTCTTTGACTGATAATCGCTTGAGAAGAAGAAAAGGTCGCCTATGTCGGTGATTTTATCCATATTGAACTTAAATGCATAGGTCAGGTCAGGGGTAATTTCCCAGGTATCGGTAACATTCAGCCATTCCCTTCTGTTATTTGTAACAAGGTCAACTGTAGGAACCGTAAAGGAACCGAAATAGTTTGGCGCGTGCCTGAAGGCATAACCCGTATTAATTCTGACCTGATTTCCCTTGAAGGGTTTAAAACCGAAGTTCACGTTAATATTGTAGTTTTCCGCGTCATCAAGGTCGCTTGTATCAAATATTACATTTGGATTCTTGTTGAAGAAAGGAGGCGCAGTGGCTTTTTCGTTCGGTTCGAAATCTTCCTTGAAACCGGGGTAGTTAACTTTTATGTACCCCTGCCTTGCGGGACTAACACCCGCTTTTTCCGTTTCCGCGAAGGTAAGTCCTTTTGAAAAAAGATATGAACCGCTTATGGAGTAATCCCAGTTCTTTCCGCCCCAGCTATGATAGATTCCGTAATACTGTGTCCAGTCCTGATTGGCGTCATTGCGGTGCTGATAAGTGCTGACCTTCACATCAAACTTGAATACGGGATGTTTAAACCCTTTTTTTGTAATGATATTTATAACACCTGATTGTGCGTTACCACCGTAGATTGCCGATGCGGCACCCTTCATAACTTCTATTCTTTCAATCATTTCCACTGGAAAGTCTGAAATGTCTGCTGTACCTACGCGGGGAGACTGCGCCGGTACACCGTCAATAAGAAGGAGAACTCTGTTGTTCTGAATGGGAGAACCCTGGCCTCTGATTTTAATTCTTTTCGCGCTACCTGCGCCGCCAACACTTTCCATCTGAATTCCCGGAGTCGCTTTCAGTAGATCACCCGCGTCATCGGAACCCGATACGAATTCAAACTTTTTTGAACTTGCAACGGACACTGAAGCAGTTGCCCTTGAGAGAGGAACATTGAGGCGTTCGCCCGTAACTATCGTTTCCTCGCCTTTAAATGCCGCGGCTTCTTTCAGTGAAAAATTAACTACATTTTCCTTTTCACTGCTGATGACCACATTCTCGGCTTTTCCGGGATTGTATCCGAGAAATTCCGACCTCAGGATATACGTCCCTTCGGGAAGTTCAATTTCATAAGCTCCGTTTTCATCGGTAAAGGCAATGGCATTGCTTCCGTCAACTGTAACAGTAACTCCCGGCAGAGGCGACTTGCTGTTTTCGTCCAAGACGGAACCTTTCACTTTGCCGACATCTTGCGCGTTTGAAATTCCCGTTACCACAAGAGTCAACAGAAGAATTGCCACAAAGATATTCCCAAACTTTCTAAACATTTCTCTCCCTCTCAAGTATGTTATATTTCCTTTCAAATCTGTAGTTTATTTTTTAAAAACGATTATTCTATCTCGTAAGCAGGTGTTTTTGTCAAGAAGAATTCGAATTATTTCAGAAAATGTTCACTTGTCTAAATTCTCAATCCTTTCAAGCTCAAATTCAACATAATTCTGAAGATCGGGGCAGTTTACTCTGATTTTTTTATTTTTGTCCTTAAAAAACTCGTGCTTCTTAAAAAGCATATTTCTTAATTTAATAATAATATTGACGCAGGCATCCACGCACAATCCTTCGGGGGTGTGCAGAGTCAATATAAACTCATCGCCCACCTTGTGTCCCGCATCGCAAGCGCCTTTGATATTCACTACCGTTGCCTTGATAACGGGACCTCTCTCCATTTTTTCATTATTTCCACTTTCAGTCATATTTCTCTCCTTAGCGTTATTTAGTTAACTCTTACCGAACAGCAGGTCTTTGCATAGTGTATATCAACTCCCAGTTTTTCCGCAACTTCTTCCGCCTCATTGGAATAAACGGCAATCCTGTTCACTCCGGCAAGAACGGCATACTTTTCAAGCTCGATTCCGTCCCTGTTTCTGGGATGTTCGCAACCAAGCGAAATCTCCGTCTTTGCAAGCATAATTCTCGCATTACAAATAAGGTTTGCAACCTCGCGTATATGGGGCGTTTTGCACCCTTCCATAGGTGTGCCCGCAAAAGGCGTGAGTGTTACAATAACAAGAGTTTCGGGAGAATATTGCTCAAGCATATCAAGAGCATTATATTCGCCTCTGAATTTCCCGTAATGAAGCCCCGCGACGATATGCGGTATGGCAGGAATATTAGCATCATATAAAGCATCGAGCGTTTCCTTAATTGCACCCACTCCGCATTCAAGATGATAGACTTCTTTCAATGTTTCATCGCTTCCGATTACATCGGTCAATGCCTGGTCGACTCCCGCCGATTTTAAAAGGCGCGCTTCTTCACTGTTCAGCAGTCCCGTATGAATCGATATATGAAGCCCCGTTTCGTCTTTTATTCTTTTTATGATATCGGCAAACTTACCCCATCCGACTTTGCCGTCATAACGGCTTCCACCGCTTAAAAGTACGCCTATGTTACCTGCTTTTTTTATCCTTTTGCAGACATCAAAAAGCGTATCGGGGTTGTCCGCTTCTATCATCGGTTCGAGTACTTTGCCCGCGCAATGGTCGCAGGCGAGCTCGCATCTTCCCCCTGACACAGATACGGCGGGATAGAGACCTGTTTCGCTTCCGCACCTTATCATTCCCGGAAGATACAAAGTGATGTTTTTCCCGAAAACCTTCCACGAAAGATTCCTTGACCTTTCAAGAAGATTCCCCAGTTCCCTCTCTGTATTTTCAATCATATTCAAAAACCTGTTTCTTTATTCGCGATATATCTTCGCTCTGCGGTTTGAAGGGAAAGCTTCTGATGTTGTCGCCCGGAAGACTGTCGCCATAGGGACGGTTGCAGGCAACCTTGCCGTCCTTTCCCGCGCATCCGCTGGTGACGAAAGCGGCACCATCTTCTATTATCTTATCGAGCTTGCGGGGAGAAATCAGAAACTGCTTAACTTCATCATTTTCATTGAAGGATATTTCACTTTCATCTATTTTCTTCTCATCGATAAGATATCTTGCAATCTGCATCCTGCGGTATTTTCCCATCGAAGGAGGCGACACTCCGTCAAGAGGAGAACCGTCTTCGGCAAAAAAGGAAAAGAGATGGGTCTTCGCGCCGAGTTTTCTGAATCTGAACATTAACTCCACGAATTCCCTTTCGGTTTCGCCCAATCCAACAATCATATGTATTCCCACATTGCCCCTGCCGAACACTTCCACTGCTTCATCTATTGCCGTCAAATATCTTTCCCACTTATGAGGACCTTTTACCGACTTCCCTCTGTAAAGGTCGAATATCTCCTCATTTGCCGCATCGAGGGCAATTCCCACTTTGTCCGCGCCTGCGTCATTCATCTTTCGCATATCATCTTTTTTAACGATTGTGGGGGCAAGAAGCACCGATATTGGCGTGTCAACTCCCGACCTTATGCGCTTTGTTATTTCAACGGTATCGTTGATTGCCCGAAGGTTTGTAACCATCGAAATACAGACGCGCTTTACTCTGCCCTTTTTTCCGTTTATGGCTTTTACCAGTTCATCAACGCTATATGAGGGCCATTCCACCTTTATGAAGGATTTTTCGTCATACTCGCCGTCTCTTGCCTTGGACAAACCACAGTAAGCGCACTTGGCATGGCATCCTTCACTATATTTAAGAAGAATATTTATACAGGGATTCTGGGCGTTGCGGTAAAAAAGCCCCGGCTTTAAATCGAGCGCCATTGCCGAGGCAAGGCTTAATTTAACTGTGTGAGGGCTTTCAGATGAGTTTGTATTCAAAATCTTTCTTCCAATATTGTTTCTATATACATTTTTCGCTTGCCTTGAGGATTGCTGTGGCAAGGGTTGGTATATCGACGCCGAAGATTATATCGTCCTTCCAAACCTGCTTTAGGGAATTTTCGATATTCTCTCTGTTTGCCATAGTATATTTAAGGTTTGATTCAAGGCGGTTTATATCCTCTCCGGTGGAAAAGAAATCACCCGTAATCATCAGATTTTCGATAACGCCCCCCGCAAGGGAAATATAAATTTGAAGAAGTCCCCCTGCCGTTTTAAGAAGTCCTTCCCCCATCCTGCACTTTGGATGGCGTTTCGAGAAAATCCATTTTTCGTCCCTGTATCTCCTGCTTTCAAACCACTCGATTTTCTTTTTTTCCCATTGCGTAAGCTCATCTTCCTCGAAGACGACATTAAACTGCTTTTCAAAGGACTTCTTCACGCTTTCCATAACCCGGGCTATTTCAATCTTCTCTCCCACTTCCTTTTCCATCGTGGTCATTCTTTCACTGAAACAGCTGTAACCCTTGTCGTAAATCTTCTCCGCGGGGGTATTCATAATATCGAGCATAAGTTTTATGTCAAAATCAACGAGAAGGCTCGTATGAAAAAGAACGGCGTCCTGCACATCGGCAGAGGCAGAGAGTCCCGCAATTTTCTTTCCGTTGACTTCAAGATCGTTTTTAGGACGAAAAGTGCTCTTGATTCCGAAGTCCGCGAGAGTCCTAACGAGGATATTGCTCATAACTTTGAATATACCCCTGATCCCGCCCTGCATCGCCGGATGATTCAGGGAAATTCCAAAACCAAGCGCAACCGCCTTCGGGCCCATTATCACCGTACCGCCACCGGTGCTTCGCCTGTTGAAATGTATTCCAAGTTCACGGCATCGGTCAATCTTGAGCGCCGCTTTTATATCCTGATATTTCCCAACTATTGCCGCAGGTTCAAACCTGTAAAGATGAAGTACGGGAACTGATTTTTTCTCTGCCACGGAAAAGGGCAGTGTGTCGTCAACAGCAAGACCGTATTCGGGATAAACAAGCTTATCCCATTCTTTGATATGTCTCCATTTTTCCAATTTAACGCGTACTCCGGTTTAATAAAAATATTTTTGAAGAGAAATCGGGAAATTCTCCTGAGGTATTGCGGGGAAGTTTTTAGTCTGATTTATTCGCCTCCGCCCCCCTGCGCCTTCAATTCCTCAGCGCGTTTGATTTCGGACTTGATCCACTCTTCAACCTTGTCGCCGTGTATGAGTTTTCCAAGGTCTTCATCGAGTCCGGAAGGTTCTATTAGAAGAATCCATCCCTCGTTATAAGGGTCTTTGTTTATAATGGTATTGTCATCGTTAACGCCTTCATTTATTTCGAGAATTGTTCCTCCCACAGGTGCCACAAGCTTACCTATCCATTTCCTTGTCTGAATCTTTCCGCAAACCTCGCCTGCCTCAACATCATCATCCTCATCGGGAAGGTCAACATAGACCACCGCGCCTGCCTGCTGCTGAAAAAAGTCCGACATCCCCACTCTTACGTTACCGTCTTCAATCTTCGCCCAGCTATGTTCGCTGTGATAGTACAACTCATCGGGCATTTCGAAGCCTTCAATCTTGGACATAATATTATTCCCTCCAAAATATTTTATGATAGATCATCCGATTTAAAGAGAAATTCTCTTTTACCTTTTTATTAAAATATATCAAGTAAAAGAATACAAGAGGAAAGAAGAAAAAGGGGTCACCCCTTTTTGATTATGCAAGCTCGTATCTGGAGAGAAGTTCCGATGTGTCGACAATGTGTTTCCTGAGTCCAAGTTCGCCTGTGCGCGCGCCCAGGGCGATTGCCAGAAGTTCGGAAAAGTAAAATACGGGGATGTTATAATCAGTCCCCTCTTCGCCGTTAATGTCTTCCTGTCTTGTATCAAGATTTGCGTGACAGAGAGGACAGGCAACAACGATGCAGTCGGCGCCCCTCGCCACCGCGTCCTTAAAAATCTTTCCCATAAGTTTTAAGGAAGAATCAATCCTCGATATGGAAAAACTCGCCCCGCAACAGTCGGTCTTGTATCCCCATTCTATGGCTTCAGCGCCCATCTCGGAAAGAATCTCGTCCATAATCACCGGGTACTCGCAGTTATCAAACTCCGTCACCTCGGGAGGTCTTGTCATAAGGCATCCGTAATAGCAGGCGACCTTCATTCCCGAAAGGGACTTCTTCATCTTCTTCCTTAGCTCATCAAGTCCTGTTTCCTCTTTTATGATGGAGAGAGGATGGACCACCTCAACGCTGTTGGAGTAATCGGCATCTATTATTTCATTCACTTTCCTGTGGATATTTTCATCATTTGCCATTTCATACTTTGCCCTTTTAAGACGGGAAAAGCAGGAAGCACAGGGCACGGCGACTTTATCCCGTCCGGAATCCTCGACAAGTTTCAGGTTTCTCGCAGGAAGCGCCACTGAAAGATACTTCGATGTACAATGTGCTGGCGTTGTGCCGCAGCAATTCCACCCCTTTATTTCCTCAAATTCTATGCCGAGTTTTTTGAAAACATATTTTATGGAGATGTCATACTCCGCGCCCGTTGAATGGAGAGAGCATCCCGGATAATAAGAATAGCTCATATCTTCTCACTCTCCTCGAGTTCGGAAACCTTTTTGAATATTTTATCCACCGCCTTGACATTGCGAATCCGCGCGGGGACGATTTTAAGTTTCCCCTTCATTCCCATCTTCATTCCGATCTTCATATCCTTGAAGTAATCCCCCGTTTTCATCTTATGACCCAGCACGAGACCAAGCTCGTACATTCTTCCGTAAGTCCTGATATTCTTCAGGGCAACGGCATAGAAGTCAGCAATCTCCTTCGACTCCCCGGGAGGTTTAATATGGCGCCTGTAGGCAATGTTTCTCGCCGCATCCATAATGTGCGCTATGTCAAGACCCTGCGGGCATCTCGTCGAGCAGGTTTCACAGCTTACGCAAACCCAGATTGTCCCGCTTTCAATCACGTAATCCTCAAGGCCCAATCGTATGGCGTGAATTATCTGCGCGGGCGTGTAATCCATTTCATCTGCCATTGGGCATCCGGCACTGCACTTGAGACACTGATAGCAGGCATTGATATTCTGTCCGCTGATTTTTTCTATAAGCTCGCGGAATTCCTTTGATTTATTTTCAAGCGTTATCTCATCCATTCTTATCTTTCTTCCCTGTAAAGACAGGACTTCTTCCAAGCTTGAGCGCCCTTTCAGTCATTTCAGTTGCCGCTTCTGCAAATGCCTGTCCCATCGATGAGGACATATTGAACATCTCGAGGCGTTCAGGTTCAATCCCGATTTCTTCAAACATTTTTTTAAGACTCTCAACTCTTGACTTCGCGCGAATATTGCCCTTTAAATAATGGCAGTTTCCCTCAAGGCATCCCGCCACAAAGACTGCATCCGCGCCGTTTTCAAAAGCGGTCAGTATATAAACGATATCAAGCTTCCCCGTACAGGGTATTCTTATTATTTTTACGTTTGCCGGATATTGAAGACGCAGAGACCCTGCCATATCCGCCGCGGCAAAAGCGCAGAAATAACAGCAGAAAGCGATTACCTGAGGTTCGTAATCTCCCGCGGAAATGGCTTTTTCCGTTCCCTGTATTTCTTCCCTGTTTTCTTTTATATCTTCCATTTTTTCTAACTTTCGTTTTTCCCGATTACAGGCGAATCATCGGCGAATTTCGTTTCCTCCTTCTTTGCCTCTCTTTCCTCGAGATTGAAGGAGTCGCACTTTGCGATTACCTGCTCGTCGGTATAGTGCAAAAGCTGAATTGCCTTGTTGGGACATTCCGCCGTGCAAGTGCCGCATCCCTGACATTGCGCAACCTCTATGTGGGCAACCCTGTCCAACACCTTCGGCACCTGATAGGGGCAAGTCCTTACGCAGGTAAGGCACGAAGCGCATTTGTTTTCATCCACCACAGCAACGGAACCGCCCACGTGCAGTTTATCCTTTGCAAGAATCGTATTTGCCCTTCCTGAAACGGCAAGCGCCTGAGCAATGCTCTCTTCCATAAATTTTGGAAAATGAGTCATTCCGCAAAGGAAAATTCCCTCAGAAGCGAAATCAACGGGCTTAAGTTTCATATGGGCTTCAAGAAAAAATGATTCAGCAGTTAAAGGAATCTTCAGGGCATCGGAAACCGCCTTGTTTTCCTCATAGGGCACTATCGCCATACTGAGGAGAAGCATATCGAATGTCTGCGAAACTTTTTCCCCGAGCACTCTGTCCTTTACACTGATTTTTATCGCGCCTTCTTCCTGTGAAACTTCGGGAGGTTCATTTTCATTAAAGCATATAAAAACTACTCCCTTCTTTCTCGCCTGCGTATAATATTTTTCCCTGAATCCGAAAGTTCTTATATCCCTGTAATAAACGATAACCTCCGTATCAGGAGATATCTCTTTAATTTTGAGCGCGTTTTTCACCGCCTCGGTACAGCAGACTCTCGAGCAGTAGGGTCTTTCGTCGTTTCTTGACCCTACGCACTGAATCATTGCCACTCTTTTGAGTTTTCGTATCTCATCAGGACTCTTCTTCAGGATGTTTTCAAATTCAAGCTGAGTCTTTACGATTTCCGATTCACCGTAAAGATATTCATTCCCCCTGTATTCCTTTCCTCCCGTTGCCACGATGACAACCCCGCACTTAAAGGGACTGATTCCTCCGTTTCCTCTCTGGCTTACCTTTACATCGAAGTTGCCCATAAATCCCCGCACCTCTTCCACAACGCTTTCGTAATAGATGCTTATAAGTCCATTTGATTCAATTTCGCTTTTAAGCCTTGAAAGAATTTCTGCAGGGTCTTTCCCCTCCACAGTAAATTTGACATCGCGAAGAAGTCCGCCCAAATCCTTGTCCTTTTCTATGATGATTACTCTGAATCCCTGTTTCGCGAGACTCAGAGCGGAAGTCATTCCCGCAATTCCGCCGCCTATAACGAGCACATCACGGCAGATGTCTATGTCCTGATTGTAAAGCGGGTTGAGCTTTCTCGCGCGCATTACCGCCATCTGAGCGAGAGTTTTCGCCTTATCAAGTGCCTTGTCGGGGCTTTTTGAATGCACCCACGTACATTGGTCTCTGATATTCGCCATTTCGAAAAGATAGGGATTCAGCCCGGCTTCTCTCAATGCTTCCTGAAAAAGAGGCTCGTGTGTGCGAGGCGTACAGGAGGTCACGACAACACGGTTGAGATCGTGTTCCTTTATCATTTCCTTTATTTTTTCCAGACTGTCGGCGGCGCAGGTGTACATATTCTCCTCGGCGAAAACCACTTCAGGAAGGTCCTTCACGTAATCCACAACGGAAGGCACTTCGATTACGCCTCCTATGTTGGTGCCGCATCTGCAGACAAAAACGCCGACACGGGGTTCTTCCTTTGAAATATCCTTCTCATCAGGATACTCTTTGGTCTTAGTACAGGTGTTGCGAACATCCTTTAAAAGCTCGATTGCAAGCGCCGCGGCACCGCTTGCCTGCGTGACAGATTCGGGAATATCCTTCGGCTCCGTAAAAGCTCCGCAGGTATAAATGCCCTCGCGGTTTGTGTTAAGCGGGTTCCATTTATCAGTATTGCAGAATTCAAATTCATTAAGTTCAATATTCAGCGTGTCCGCGACTTCCTTCTGCTCTTTTCCCGCGCCCAGACCTCCCGACAAAATAATCATTTCAAATTCATCGGTAAGCAATTTGCCCTCGGGCGAAACATACTGGAAAAGGAGATTTTGCGTCAAGGGGTCTTCCTTGACCGATGAGGGTCTGCATCTTACGTATTTCACCCCAAGACCTTCCGCCCTTATGCAGTAATCGTCAAAGCCCTTTCCGAAGGCGCGCAGATCGATGAAGAAAATTGTACATTCCGTATCCGGCAGATGCTCCTTTACGAGTCTTGCCTGCTTTGTGGCGTACATACAGCAAACAGATGAGCAGTAATCCCTGTCTTCATCCCTTGAACCGACGCACTGTATCCACGCGATTTTTTTAGGATGCTGTCCGTCGGAAAGACGGTTGATTTCTCCCATGAAGGGTCCGCCCGCGCTCAATATTCTTTCAAACTCGAGACTTGAGAGAACATTTTTATATCTTTGGTGGCCAAACTCCTCCTTGAGGTTTACATCATAGTATTCAAAACCCGGTGAAAGTATTATTGCCCCTACATCAAGTTCTTTAACTGTCTGAACAGGACCATCGTGGCTTATGGCGTCAGGTCCGCACGCCTCTACGCAAAGACGGCAGTCTGAACACACCGAGCAATGAAGACATCTTAAAGCCTCTGCAAGAGCATCATCTTCTGAAAAGGGTTTTTCTATTTCGCGAAAATCTTTTATTCTTTCCTCTGCCGAAAGCTTGGAAGGAACCTTTTTCCACTGTTTCTTTATTTTTTTACTTTCCAAATCAGGTTCCGTGGGCTCGGGCCTTACATCTTCAGGCACGGGTTTTCCTCTGAATTTGCTGTCTAAGACCATTGCCGCTCTTCTTCCGTCTGCAATCGCCTCGATAGCGGACGCGGGACCTCTTACGACATCGCCTCCCGCATATATTTTTTCTTCGTCCGCACAGAGGAGGGAAGGATCAACTTTCACCGTGTTCCCCGGATTTATTCCGATTTGCCATTCATAAGATTCAAGAAAGCTGAGATCAGGCCTTTGTCCTATGGCAAGAAAAACCTTGTCTCCTTCCATAGTGTCTTCAGTCCCTTCATAAAATTCAGGGCTGAATCTTCCATCGCCGTCAAAAACCGATTTTACCTTTATCGTTTTAACTCCGCGTACGCTTCCGTCTTTTACGATTATTTCTTTTGGGCCCAAAGAATAATTAACCTTGACGCCTTCCTCTATTGCCTCTTCCAATTCCCACGGATGGCAGGGAATCTCTTCTTCCGACTCGAGGCACATAAGCGAAACATCAAATCCTATCCGGAGTGCCGTCCTTGCCACATCGAGGGCAACGTTTCCGCCACCTATGACTACAGCTTTTTTCCCCTTTGGAACTTCTTCGCCGAGACTGACCTTGCGCAAAAAACCAACTCCTTCTATTACATCTTCATTCTCAACTCCGGGAATGTTAAGTCTGTTAGCAAGATGCGCTCCTGCCGCAATATAGACGGCATCAAAATCTTCCATCAGTTTTGAGAAGGGAATATCTTTCCCAACTCTCGTGTTTGTATGAATCTTAACTCCAAGCGCCTCGATATTTGAAATCTCAACGGCAAGAGAGTCCGCGGGTACACGGTATTCCGGAATTCCCACGGAAAGCATTCCGCCCTTCACGGGAAGCGCTTCGAAAATCTCCACGCTGTATCCTTCGAGGGTAAGATAATAAGCGCAGGAAAGCCCTGAGGGACCCGCGCCGATTATGGCAATCTTTTCAGGTTGAGTATCTACTTCTGCCTGAGGAGGCATAAACCCGGGGTCGCCGTAAATCCTGTCTGCAAGAAAACGCCTCAGATTCCTGATTGAAACCGCTTCGTCAACCAATCCTCTCTTGCAGTCTGATTCACAGGGATGATGGCACATTCTTCCGCATACTCCGGGAAGTGGATTGTTTTTCATTATGAGGTTGTACGCCTCTTTGTATTTTCCCTTTGCAATGAGAGCGATATATCCCTGCACGCTTATTCCCGCAGGGCAGGAAACTTTACAGGCGGAGAAGCCCTTTTTATCAATGGCATAGGCATTTGGCACTGCCTGGGAATAACTTTTGTAAACTGCAGTTCTTTTTGTAAGCCCGAGGTCAAACTCGCTGTCAACCTCAACAGGGCAGACCTCCTTGCAGTCCCCGCAGGCAGTACACTTTGCCGGGTCAACGAGGCGCTCATTCTGTCTGAGATAGGCCTTGAAGTTTCCCGCCTCGCCCTCTACGCGAATGAGCTCGACGCCTGAAACAATTTCTATATTTAAATGCCGTCCGACTCCCACAAGGCGGGGAGAAATGGTACACATAGCGCAGTCGTTTGTGGGAAATGTCTTGTCAAGCTGTGCCATTTTTCCCCCTATATAGGGAGATTTTTCGGCAAGGTAGACATAATATCCCGAATCCGCCAGGTCTATGGCAGACTGCATTCCTGCTACGCCTCCCCCCAATACGAGGACTGCGCCTTTTTTTCCGTTTTTATTTTCTTCAGCCATTTTTTTCCTGTTCGCCTCCGGCAAACTTCAAAGGCCCGAGAGCGGAGATTTTTTCACGCATTGCGTCAACCAAAGTTTTTATCCTTGCGGGAGTGTTTGAAGCAACATTGTAAAATTCCACGCGCTCCGCTTCTATTCCTATCTCCTCCAAAATTCCCCTCACATCTTCAATTCTTTTCTCTGCCCTCACATTGCCGTGAATGTATTTACAGTTATCCTTGTAACAGGCAAAAACCATAACCGCGCAAGCGCCCTTTTCAAAAGCGCGGAAAATATGAGGTATATCCACCTTTCCCGAGCAGGGCACTCTTACCACTCTAAGCGCTTTGTCGCTGAAACTCAATTCTCTGCAGGCAGACTTATATGCTTCGAAACCGGAATGGTCACAGCAAAAGGCAACTATGGGAGCGACTTCGTTCATTTCCGCTCTGCTTTCTTCCATTTTCATACAAGTCCCTCGAGTTCGCAGTAAATCTCCTCGTCACTGAAGTTCGTAAGAATTATCGCCCGGTTCGGACATTCGCTCGTACAGGTACCGCAAGCCATGCAGTTAACCTGTGAAATTTCCGCCGCCCTGCTCCACTTTATGGCGCCATGGGGACACACTCTTACGCAGGTAAGACAAAGAGTACACTTACTCTTATCAACTATTATTTTTTCCGCGGCGTATTTCAAGTTTTCGGCGAGAATACCCTTAACCATTCCCACCACATTGAGCGCGTCCCTGCGAATTTCAGATATATCCGACAACTGCCTGCAATTTCCGCAGAGGAATATTCCGTTTTTATTGGTCTTCACAGTAAGGAGGTTGAGATTGTCCGGTTGAGCAGATGAGCGAGGTCCCGTCTTCATCCTTATCCTTTCGGAAAACGCATCGACACAGGGCCTTGCCTTCGCCGTATCCTCTATAACTACAAGGGCGCAGTCCATTATTATGCGCGTTGTTTCAACGCCCTCTCCCTTAAGATAGACGTCATTTATCGTTGCAAGTATTTTCCCGTCTTTCCCCGATATTTCAGGAAAGAGGAGTGATGTCTTGAAAAAGGTAACCTTGCTGTTTCTTACCTCTGTATATAATTCTTCGGCGCCCGGCCTCGCAACCTCGGCATTCCCTATGGCAAGGGCTACGGGAATTTCGCTTTCCCGCGCCGTTTTAAGGCAGTTGAAAAGCATTGAGGAAAAGAGTACCGGTGAATATGATGATGAATAACTTCCCGCAAAGAGAATCGCCTTTCCTTCCTCCCGCGCTTTCAATCCTTCAAGAATTTCATCTCTTCCGGCACAGAATTCGGAAAGACTAATAATTCTTTCATCATCGGGAATTGTATTCCCAATCTCTTCGTCAATACCAGATTCCACTCCCGTTGCCAGAATCATTGCGCCACAGCGGATTTCGCTCTCCCGGGAATTTCCGGATATTTTAACCTGCATATTCCCGGCGTCTCCTTCAACGGACAAAACCTCGCATTGGCGAAGAATTTTTACATTTGGCGATGCTTCCAGTCTCCCGATTTTTCCCTTTAAGATTTCAAGAGGCAAAATTTGCGTATTATAAAGGTCGGGAAGATTGTTAAGTGTGCCTCCCAATTGGTCGGTTTTTTCGATTAAGGTAACGGAAAATCCCTCTTCCACAAGGGCAAGAGCGCATTCCATTCCCGCGATTCCTCCGCCAATTACCGCAACTTCGCGGCAGGGATTTAGCGGGAGAAAATCGGTTTTCTTACCTGAAGCGAGACGATTAAGGAGATTTTCGACCTCCCTTCCTATGCTTTTAAAAAACGCTTCGTCTTCACCGCCATCAGATTTTAAAACAGGGGGGGCGATATTATAAAAAATTGTTCTGCCGGGTTTGACTCCGTCTCCTTCTATTTTCCACTTTACCACGCCTTCAGGCACCATTCCCGACATATCGATGATTAGAGCGGAATCGAGAGAATTTTCCGCCGTCCATTTTGAAAGGGATTCATCTTTTTCATCGGAAACGTTTTCCCGTCCGGCAACAATCATAGGATAGAAGTTTTCCGAAGAAAAAGAGAAGAGATTTTCGGCAAAGGAATCTTCCAAAGGAATGGATTCATCCTTTCCGGAAAAGGTTTTTATGAGGACTATCCCCGTTTTTTTTAAATCAGGCAATCTCCTCCCTCCTGCCTGCCACGGCGGATAAGGCGTTTCGCGCAGCAGAGGCGCCCTGTACTATGCTCAACAGGGCATTCTTGGGGCCTTCACATCCTCCGGCAATAAATATTTTTTCCTTTGCCGTCTTCGTTTTATCGCTGTCATCTCCGCCTTTTATAAAACCATCGTCGCCAACCTCCAGTCCGAACATTTTTGCAACCTCCGGATTGGACTTCGACGGCGCGATTCCCGTGGAAAGCACCAGAAGGTCAAATTCCTCTTCCACATTTTTATTCTCATCGAGAGATTCATAAGTAAGCCCTATTCTGCCTTCCTCTTTTTCAACGATTACTCCGGGCATTGACCTTTCAAACTCGATTGTTTTTTTACATCTTTCAACAATTTCCATTTCATCCTTGCAGTCCGCCTGAAGGTCCATATAAAAAATCTTTATGCGCGTGTCCGGAAAATCCTCCTTGATATGAAGAGAGCTTCGCATCGCGAAAAGACAGCATATCTGCGAACAGTAGGCATTTGCGTTTCTCGGATCCCTGCTTCCGGCGCATTGTATAAAAGCGACGGATGAGGGAATCTTCCCGTCAGATGGCCTCGTAAGTTTTCCATTGCGCCTTATCTGCTCTTCAAGCTCCTGACCGCTGATTATGTTCCTGAAAGCCCCGTAATGATATGAGGATTTGCCCGAAGGGTCATAGTGGTTAAGCCCGACTGCGAGTATGACCGATGAAGCGTTCACTTCCACATTCTCCGCGCCCCCTGAATAGTCTATTGCCGAGTGGGGGCAGGCGTCACTGCACTTAGTGCATTCCTCGCCCCGTTGGCGAAGACACAAATCTTTATCGATGTAGGGAAATCCCGGATATGCCATAAATGGTGGCATTTTCACCGCTTTGCCTTCCACGGGACACACTTCGACGCATTTTCCGCACTTCGTGCACTTCTCTTTAGCCACACAAGAAGGGCGCTGTTCAAATTTAATGTTGAATTTTCCGCCTTTCTCCTCTGCGGATTTCAGGCAGGCACCTTCAAAAAAATTGCCGTTTGCCTTAAGGAAAATCTCTTTAATTGTATGGTCGGCGGTACAGGCGCCGCATTTGTTACAGCGGTCAGATGCCTTACAACAGAGCTGAAGGCTTCTTCCTCCGGCATAAAATTCCTTTTCGATTATAACGTAGGAAATGCCTTCGGATTCGAGCTGAAGCGCCGCAGATATACCTGTGACGCCTCCTCCTATTATAGCAACATCATAATTCAACGCGGAATTTCACTCCTTCATTAACCTGCCGCTTCAAGGGATTTGACAAGTTCCTTTGTCTTAACCACATTAAGGTTCAGGCCCAATTCTTTTGATGGTATTCCCATAGAAAGGCCTAAAAGCTGGGGATAGAAGAGCACAGGCATCTTGTATTCTGTCTGAAACTCATCTTCGATGGAACGCTGATTGGCATCATACATTACTCCGCAGAAGGGACAAATGAGGCACACGATGTCGGCGCCCGACCCTTTCATTCTGTCAAGCTTATCCTTCGACAGCGCAAGAGCAATCTTTTCGGCCACTGCAAGGATTCCTCCTCCGCAACACTGCATCTCATTGCTATGCTCCACATACTCGGCACCCGTTGCCCTGATAAGGTCTTTCAAAGTTGAAGGCATTTCCGGATCGTCGAATTTGTCATAGATTGCCGAAGGCCTTACATAGTGGCACCCGAAATGCGCGGTAACTTTCAACTCCCTGAGAGGGCGCGTCGCATACTTCTGAACCCCTTCCATCCCGAATTCTTCTATGAGCACACGGCAGAAATGCCTCACATTCACCGTTCCGTTATATTTTTTTCCCAACGGTTCAAGTTTCCTGTTCACTTCGTTTCTTATTTCTTCGTGTTCATTCAATTCCCTGGCAAATTCAGTGAGATTCTCCGTGCAGGCACTGCACATTGTACATATCTCGGTCAATCCCTTTTCTTCGGCAAGAACGAGGTTTCTCGCGGCAAGGAGCATAGTGGTCTCGTAACTTACACCCTTCAGCGGAAAACCGCAGCAGGAAAAATCATCAACATCGACGAATTCTATACCAAGCTCTCTGGCGACCCTTCTTGTGGAAATTTCATACTGTCTGACTCTTGCCGGAATAGTGCAGCCGAGAAATAATCCTAATTTCACTTTGAATCTCCTGTATTGTTTTCTGAAGGGCTCTCCTCAACGGTTTCAACTTTTTCAGCCGATTCCTTCTTCGCGCTTTCAAGAAGCTCCTTGAAGCCCGTCATTTCAAAGATCTTCTCCACTTCGGATATTTTCAGAGGAAGCTTCGGAAGCCCCGCTTTAGACCGCTTCTTGTTGTCAAAATCCTCAAGCTCATAGACTCTTCCGCTCCCCTTTATAAAATCGCCTACCTGCACATAAGAAGGATGAACATACCCTTCCTCTGTGGCAAGATTTTTAAAAACCGTCATAAGGTCGGTTATTTTTACATCCTGAGGGCATTTCTCCTGACAGCTGAAACAGGCGGTGCAAAGCCAGACAAAATCGCTTTTATAAACCGCTTCTTTCAATCCGAGAAGCGCCATCCGTATTATTTGACGCGGATTGAAGCGCTCGTCTATTTTTCTCACGGGACAACTTGCCGAACAGGTTCCGCAGGAATAACAGTTTTTTATCTTGTCGCCGCCCGGCCTTTCCGCAATTTTATATTTGAATTCAGGGTCAAGTTCATCAAATTTTATTTCCATTTCGTTTCTCCGGAGAAGATAAAGACTTTTTAATAATTGACTGCTTTTTTATAAAATAAGGAAAAAAATGCAAGCACTAACTTTTTACAAAAACATTGAAGATAAAGCAAAAAAATATTTCCTATCTATTAATAATTTTCGCCCGCGCTACATACAAAGAAGAAATTATTTCAAAATCTCCGGCAGGAGGGTAAAATTATGCAATTCACATTTGGATAATTATGATTTTAGTTATACTACTATAACAAAAACAATAGTTGTGATTAAAGGGTGATAAATGACAAATAAATCTTTTATTCTGGTATTTATTTCTTTTTGCCTATTGCTGTCTTCATCTGCCTGCACCAAAAGCGAAAAAAAAGGCGGAAAAACAATCATCAGTTTTATAACATTCAAACCTGACCAACCGGAAGTATGGAATGATGCAGTTGAAATATTTGAAAAAGAAAATCCGGAAATCAAAATAAAAAGAGAGTTTGCGCCTCATTCAACAACGGCATTTCACGACCTTCTCACTCAAAAACTGAAAAATAAAAGCGGCGACGCGGACATCTTCTTTATGGACGTAATATGGCCTCCTGAATTTGCAGAGGCAGGATGGTTGGAACCGCTCGAAGGTTTCATCGGTGAAGATGAAAAAGAGCAATTCATTGAAGGCGCCATTCGGGCAAACACTTACAAAGGCAAGCTTTACGGAATACCGCTTTTCACCGATGCAGGCGTACTCTATTACAGGAAGGACCTGCTCGAAAAATACGGCTTTGCGCCACCATCAACTTGGGAAAATCTCTTTGATACGGCAAGGGAAATAATGGCGCGGGAAGAAAAATCAGGAAGGCATATCTTTGGATTTTCCGGACAATTCAAACAGTATGAAGGCATTGTATGCAATATGATGGAGTATATTCTCACAAACGGCGGCAAAATAATCGATGAGACGGCGCAAACTCCTCAAATAGCAGACCCTCCGTCGCTCGATGCAATCCGATTTGTAAGGGATAAAATTATAAATAAACTTTCCCCGCCAGGCGCGCTTGCCTATCAGGAACAGGAATCCCTCGATGTTTTCATTCAGGGAAAATCTATATTTCACAGAAATTGGCCTTACGCGTGGGAAATATCAAACGATACAGCGCGCTCACGCATTGCGGGCAAAGTGGGAATATTGAGCATACCTCACTTTAAAGGCAAAAAGAGTTATTCAACGCTTGGCGGATGGCAGCTTGGCATGAACGCCTTTTCAAAACACAAAAACGAGGCGTGGAAGTTTATAAAATTTATGACGGGAGAAAAAATTCAAAAAAAACTCGCAATTGAAGCGGGGCTTCCCCCTACAAGAAAATCACTTTATGAAGCTCCCGAAGTACTTGAAAAAAACCCTCATTTTAAAAGTATGAAGGAAGTTTTTTTCTCTGCATATCCCCGTCCCGTCACGCCTTTTTACACATCAATTTCAAATATATTACAGCGATGCTTCAGCAAGGCAATATTAAGCACTGAATCGGACATTAAAAAAGAGGCACTGAGAGCATCATCGGATATTGAAAAAATTCTCGGCAAAAAATAAGTTTTTAATGTTGAAAAATATCCATTCAGCTTAAATAATTAAATTGAGTTTCTTAAATTTTCCTTTAAACCGTAATTTGACGGCGCTAATCAATGGAAAACTCATTCAAAAAAAGGGAAAAAAGTTTCGCGTATATTCTGCTTCTTCCGTCATTTCTTTTTATTTCCGTTTTTTCCTTCTATCCTATTCTCTCATCCATTCTCTTAAGTTTTCAAAATGAAACGCTTGGCATTTCGCGCACTTCTGGCTCCTTCGCGGGTCTTGATAATTACAAAAAACTTCTCAACGATGCAGTTGCCGTGGATGCTTTTACAAACACCTTCATATTTGCCGCCATAACGGTTTTCTTCGAAATCCTCTTTGGCCTTGCAATCGCGCTGATTATGAATGAGGCATTCAGAGGCAGGGGAATCGTAAGGGCGGCAATACTCATTCCCTGGGCTATACCAACCGTTGTTTCATCGCAAATGTGGAGATTTATTTTTAACGACCAGTACGGGTTTGCCAATTATCTCTTTTTCGCAGACGCGACGCAACTTTACAGGGCATGGCTCGCGCAACCGTTTTCGGCTTTTGGCGCCATAATCGTTGCCGATGTGTGGAAGTCTTCGTCATTCGCGGCATTGCTTATTCTCGCCGGCTTGCAGGCGATTCCCGATGAATTATACGAATCCGCGAGAATTGACGGCGCGGGAAGATGGCAGCGATTTTTAAAGATAACTCTGCCACTTCTCACTCCCGCTATTCTCGTTGCCGTGCTTTTCAGGACAATCGACGCTTTCAGGGTTTTCGATCTCATATTCGTTATGACGCAGGGAGGTCCGGGGGACTCCACGAATGTAATTCAGTTCTACGGCTACAAGAAAATTTTTGCGGAAGGACAGCTTGGATACGGCTCATCGATATCAGTTTCAATCTTTGTCGTATTATTTGCAATTTCCCTAATCTACATAAGGTTTTTAGGCAAGGGTATAAAGGGGGATGAAGGATGAAAAAGGGAAAAGCTCTCTTTCCCATATGGGTAATAATAACCGTTGCGGCAAGCGTTTTTCCCTTTGCCTGGTTTCTGATTACTTCCTTTAAAACGGAAATTGAAGTGACTTCCATTCCCCCTGTGTTTTTTCCCTCGTTCAATCTCGATTTTTACGAATCGGCGATAAAGGAATACAAACTCTTAAGCTTCATTAAAAACAGCTTAATTGTCGCGTCTCTCACAACGGCAATTACGATTCTCCTCTCGAGCCTTGCCGGTTATGCCCTTTCGCGCCTGAAAACCGGACACAGGAAAATTATAATGGGAGCGCTTATTTCCGCGTCGATGTTTCCGCAGATATCGATTGCAGGCCCCCTTTGGAAGATACTTTACTCTCTTGGATGGCTCAACAGTTATAAGGGTCTTGTATTCCCTTATGTAACGCTGACTTTGCCTCTCGGCATATGGATTCTTACGGCATTCTTTGCCGAATTGCCCGTTGAAATAGAAGACGCGGCAAAGGTTGACGGATGCTCGCACGTTCAGGTTTTGATGAGAATAATAGCCCCGCTGGCAATGCCCGGAATTTTTACGGCGGCAATACTCGTTTTTATATATGCCTGGAATGAATTCTTCTTTGCCCTGCTCATAATGACCGAGCAGAATTACCGCACTCTTCCCGTGGGAATCGCTCTTTTTCAGGGACAATACACTATGCCCTGGGGAGAAATCGCCTCGGCATCCACGATTGCCACTATTCCTCTGGTAATAATGGTAATGATTTTTCAAAGAAGAATCGTATCGGGATTATCCGCGGGAGCGGTTAAGGGGTAAAAATGCAGAAACTTGAAATCAGAAATATAGTTAAATCATACGGGAATAATAAAGTTATCGACGAATTATCCTTTTTCGTCAATGACGGCGAATTCTGCGTTTTGCTCGGACCTTCGGGGTGCGGCAAGAGCACAATGCTTCGAATCATTGCGGGACTCGAATCGCAGGATAGCGGCAAAATATTTTTAAATGAAAATGAAATAAGCAAGCTTTCACCGCGGGAGAGAAATATCGCAATGGTATTTCAAAACTACGCCCTTTATCCCCATATGACGGCATTCGCGAATATCGCTTTCCCCCTTACAATGCGCAAAGAAAACAAGACGACAATTAACGAAAAAGTGATAGAAACGGCAAAGCTCTTAAATATAGAAGGGCTTCTTGAAAGGAAACCCCGCCAATTATCGGGAGGTGAAAGGCAGAGAGTGGCGCTTGGAAGGGCAATTGTCAGGAATCCCGAACTTTTCCTATTTGACGAACCCCTTTCAAATCTCGATGCCCGCCTTCGAACCAAGATGAGAAGAGAAATTTCCTCGATTCACGGTAAGCTTCGTTCTACGTCGATTTATGTAACACACGACCAGCTTGAAGCAATGACTATGGCTGATAAAATCATACTTATCAATAACGGAAAAATACAGCAGACGGGAACTCCGGGCGAACTTTACAACAATCCTGAAAATATTTTTACGGCTCAGTTTATCGGAACTCCGGAAATCAATCTTATTGAAGGAAAAATTGAGAGGAAAGACGGAAAATTCATCTTAAAAAGAGGAAGCTTTTCATTGGCACTTGGAAGTAAAGACATTATTAAAAAGTTTGAAAACGAAATGGTAACGATCGGGATACGGGCTGAATCCTTTTCTGCGGACAGGGGAAGCATCAAAGGCAGGATTGAAAATATCGAAAACGCTGGCTCTCAGATAATCGCCTATGTGAAACCGGAAGGAATCGATAAGACAATGGCAGTCAGACTGGAGCGAAATATTCAATATACGGCGGGGGATAATATATCTCTGGATGTGAACCGTGACGAAATTCACTTTTTCATAAATGGGAAAAGAGCTTTCTGAATAAGAATCGATGAAACAATTCAGACCCGGCAGGAACGAAAGTGTTATTTTTTGTAGTAATCCGGATACAACTCTTTTGCGCAATCGGGACAGAGTCCGTGAGAAAATTGTGCTTCGCTCCGGTCTCTGATATAACCTTCAAACTGCCTCCATTCCCCGCTTTCATCCTTGATTTTATTGCACGATGAGCAAATCGGCAAAATTCCCTCAAGGCGTTTTATGTGGTTTATGCTCTCTTCAAGTTCGACGATATTACGCAACAAAGCTCTGCCCAAAGAATAAATCAAAAGCGTACAGACGATAAAAAAGAGGGCGTGGACAATATATATTCTCAACAGCGCATTGCCCGAGGCATCCCGATATTGTCTGAAAGGAAATGAAACACTGATTCCCCCCCTGATATCCCCTTCCTTATATCCCTGTTTTTCGTGACACTTAAGGCACTTTTTTTCCGTGACAAGAGGCGCCATATAACGGTAAATCTCCCTGCCCGATTCTTCTTCTATGGAAGAAACCTCCCCGGTGCCCTTTTCAAATTCCCTTAACGCGCTCTCTTCCCACTCATCTGCCTTATTATCGGGGTTGAGAAGATTGAGACTGGTGATGTGAATGTTAACTTCGTCATCATTTTCCAGATACTCTGAAATCATTTTTGTCATATACGCGGGATTTATCAATGTAAGCTTCATACCTTTCGTAGTTTCAACATCGCGCAGAGGGTCTTCGAGATATTTATTTGGTTTCGTTTTATCGGTAACAGGCACATAGACACCACCGTGCATTGCATTCCAGCGCCTTGTCACGACAAAGGCCTTGAAATACGCCTGACCGCTCTTTCGCGCAAAAGTTTCAAACTGCGCCCGTGTCTTTTGCACATTCAGATAAAGAGAAACGGCAGTTGCGGCAAAGATGAGCGAAACGAGAAAAACCAGATAGATTTTAATTCGGTATTGCGCGAGACTTTGATTCATCCCAAAATCCTTTCAGGAAGATTATATCGGATAAAGTTTATCTTTGCCAGATTAGCATACCGTCAGCGGTTCGGGAATTTTTTTAAAACAGCATTAATTAAGGAAAACAGGAAATAAGGTCAGGAACTGTATCAACGGATAAAATCGATATACTCTTTACAAACCGCCGCCTATAAGGGACCCGAAAGAAAGCTTGTCGCCTTCTTTAAGTACCGTATCGAGCTTGTCGGGGTACTCGTATTCATAATCAACAGGGCGGTTATTCAGGTACACATTTGCCCTTTGCACCTTGCCTTCCATAGAATCCATTGTAAGCATTACCCTTTGCTCAAAGGTATAACCGTACACGGCGCACATCTTTTTTATTGCCTCGTTTACAGTGGTCCCTTCGGGAAATTCCACTTCCTCTTCGAGCTTCTTGGTGACATCAAGAGTCAGGTTATAATATTTTATATTAATCTTCATAGTATAGAATTACCCTTGCTGATTAATTTTTTCAAGTGTTGTGAGATAAAAATGCGGGAAGGATATTCAATCCTTCCCGCAATAGAGTTTCCTAACGCTTCTTACTTCTTTTTCTTGCCACCTTTTTTCTTGCCGTGAAGATCGACGTATTTCTTCCTGTATGGTTTCAATTCCTCGGCTACATCTTCGAGTCCAAGCTCTCTGAGTCTCTTATCACCGGGAAAACCCGTTTCGGGATCATACTGGCGAAGTTTGTAGTAATCAGGAAGCATATCATCGAGAGGCAGAACCTTGCCGGAACTTGCCGCGGGATTTTCAGGCATCGGCTCGTGTGTAAAACGCTTTGGCACAGTATCATCGTTTTTACCGCTGAGCATCTTTGACCAGTAAGCTCTCTCAAGGTTGTAGATTCTTTCACCTGTTTCCATAAGCTCTTCTTCGGTAAAATCAAGTCCCGTTACCGCGTTGAGCATGGGAATCAGATGTTCGTTTCTGCAGCCGTATGACCAGTGAGTGTTAAAACAGCATACCTGCAGGCAGTCAACAAACGCTTTCTGGTTTTCTTCCCAGTAAACCATCTTCGGTTTCCCTGCGGTAACCAGCGGTTTTGAACATTCTTCCGTGCCCACAATCTTCATATTGAGCCCCGGATAGAGATAGCCGGAAAGTTCAAGACAGCACAGTGATCTCAAATGGTCACAACCGCCTCTCGTACCAACAGCAAAACTGAGGCCGTATCCGAAACCCAAACCTCTCGGGTCATCGCCAGGCAGACTCATTCCTCTCGTTACAGTGAGGCAGTCTTCGCCGATACCAAGTTTTTGTGATGCTCTCCAGGGTCCTTCCGCGAGAATGTCGCCGAAACCTTCCCTGTATGTCATCATATTGAGCAGTTTATCGACAACTTCAGCATTTCCCCAGGTGAGTTCAAGTCCGCCGGTGTCTTTTGCTGTAAGGTATCCCTTTTCCCAGCACTCCATTGCCCAGCTTATGGAAGCACCCGCTTCGATTGCGTCCATTCCAAAGTTGTTGGTAAGCACGGCATTATGGAGAGTCGTCTCCGAATCAATGATTCCTACCCTTGGTCCTGTGGGCACAGCGCCTTCGTATTCAGGTCCGCCGGTGTATTCACCTTTATATTTGCCTTCCCTGACTTCAGAAACTATACCACAGCAGATAGCACAGGAGAAACATCCTTCCTTGTGACGTAAATGCTTCTTGTTCCATACTTCACCGGAAATATTTCTTGCATCAGGATGATAACCGTATTTCAGGTTCTTCCAGGGAAACCATCCCATTTCATAGTTACAGGGCATAATAAGGATAAGACTTCCAAAGTTGAGAAGTCCCTGTGCCATGGGGTCGGTACGCATTGTTTCACGCCAATCACTGCAAATATTGAAGTATTCTTCAGGATTTGCAATCTTGACACCGCCCGTTCCTCTTACGGCAATCGCCTTGATGTTCTTGGAACCGATTACAGCTCCGTGTCCCGTTCTTCCTGCCGCTCTGTAGCAGTCGTTGAAGGTACAGGCAAAACGTACAAGATTTTCGCCTGCGGGACCGATTGTAACAACGTGGATATCCTTGTCGCCAAGTTCCTCCTTGATGATTGCGTCAGCATCTCTCGGATATTTGCCCCAAATATGAGAACCGTCCCTGATTTCTATTTTGTCATCGTCAATCCAGATGTATGAAGGTTTGGGAGCTTTTCCTGTGAGGATAATCTGTTCATAGCCGGCAAACTTAAGCTCAGCACCCCAGTGACCGCCCATATTGGAATCACCGAAACCGCCCGTAAGCGGTGACTTTGCCGTAACGGTAACTCTTCCCGTAGATGGGCCGAAGGTACCTGACATAGGCCCTACACCAAAACATACCACATTTTCCGGTGAGAACGGATCAACATCGGGTCCTACATTGTTATAGAGAACTTCAGAGTTATAACCTCTACCGCCTAACCACTTGCGCCTGTACTCATAAGGTGTTTCTTCCACATCCCAGGTGCCTTTGGTCAGGTTAAAACGAATTCTTTTTCCTCTCCATCCGTCCATTGATTAACCCTCCCCTTTTAACTTAGAGATTACGTCATCAGCAAGAGCACGCCTGCGGTGCCTTACCGTAAGCTCAAGAGGCGCATAGTCAAGACATTTGGTAGGGCAGTGCTTCACGCACTTCGGGTCGCCCCCGCAAAGATTACACTTGTAAGCTTTGCCTGTTTTGTAGCTTATTCCCGCGGCGCCGAAAGGACACGCCCTTACACATGCCTTGCATCCAATGCAAACTTCTTCATTGATTATGCCGGTCCCCATTTCAGGGTCAATGGAGTTTGCACCCGTAGGGCAGACTTCAACACATACCGGTTTTGAGCAGAGAGCACATCCGACAGGAAAACTGTCTCCTACCGCTTCGTTTCTTACAACCCGGATTCTTGATAAAGACGGGCTGCACTCTTTTTCATTGAAAAGAGAACAAGCCATCTCACAAGTTCTGCAACCCGTACATTTTTCCGGATTGATCATTATAAACTTGTTTTGTTCCATATGATTAATCCCCCTTCAAATTAAATTGGCATATACCATTGTTGGTGAAAACTCAGGTGAAACTTAAATACGATTGTTTTACGTCTCACCTCCCTTCATATATTTTTTAAAAATATTATTTATGAAATTGACTTAACTTTTTCAGTCATTCTTCGCGCTATGTCAAGAAATTTTCTATGGTCTGAAATTGCCGTGGTAAAATACTCCAACCGCTCTTTCTCTATTCCAAGGGAAGTTAGAAGTTTTTTTGCAAAATCGACCTGCGAAACCATATAATCCCTGCCGTTTTTAAAGTGGCACGTTGCGCAACCGCCCACAATCACGCCCTCGGCCCCGCATTCAAACGCCTTGAAAATATCAATCAACGAAACCTTCCCCGCGCAGGGTACTCCCAGAGGAAGTATATTTGAAGGATAGGAAAGCTTCTTCAGCCCTGCAAGGTCAACTGCCGCGTAGGCGCACTCGAGGCACAGGAATGTGAGAATTCTCGGTCTCACCGATGATGATTCCAGTGTCTCCTCTATCTGAGGAATGAAATTCTCCTCTCTGTAATTGCCTGCCCAAATTGCCCCCGTGGGACAAAATGCCGAGCACTGCCCGCAGTTGACACATTTAATGCTGTTCACTTCCGGGGTTTCAAGAAGGTCTATCGCGGTAAATTCTTCTTTCGTTTCCACCGCCTTTACTGGGCATACATCGACGCATATTCCGCATTTTATGCAAAGCTCTTCGTCTATCTCGGCACACATCACTTCCTTTATCGCCTTCTGCTTCTTAATCTGCGATATTACCTTTGCCGCGGCACCGCTTCCCTGAGCAATGGAAAGTGGAATGTTTTTTGGACCCGTCGCGCATCCCGCGGCATAGATTCCCTTCAGGGAAGTTTCCGTCGCGCGGTTTTTGCCGTAATATTCCTTTATAAATCCGTATTCATTAAGGTCAATCCCGGAAATCTCAGAGAGTTTGTCAGTACCCTTTGCGGGTCTCAGGGCGCTCGAAAGCACAACAAGGTCCGCGTTTAACAGGAGATCTTTGCCCGTGGAAACATCTTCAACTTCAACGAGGAGATTTCCGTTCTCAGGCTTTTCCTCTATTCTTGACGGTCTGCCCTTTATGAAGCTTACCCACTTATCGCGGGCATCCATATAATACTTCTCGAAATTTCCCGGTGTTCTTATATCGATATAGCAGATTGTAACTTCCGCGTCTGTTTTCTCTTTAATGAGAATGGCGTGCTTGATCGCAAAAAGACAGCATACTTCCGAACAATATTCGTTATATTTTTTATCCCTCGAGCCCACGCACTGAATCATCACCACATTCTTTGCCTTCTTTCCGTCAGAGGGCCTGATAAGCTCGCCTTCGGTGTGGCTTTCGGGATTCAGAAGGTGTCCGAGCTCATGCTGAGTAATCACATTTTTATATCTTCCAAAACCATATTCAACGATGGGCGTTGGTTTGTATTCGCTTATCCCGGTTGCCACGACAACAGCGCCCGTTTCCAATGTCCCGGATATTTTTTGACTTTTTAGATTGATGGCTTTTGTAGGACATATTTCCTCGCATTCTATACAACCCTCCCTGCATTCTTCCCTGTCAATGAGGTACGCGCGGGGTATTGCCTGAGGCCACGGCAGAGAAGCCGCTTTTGTAGTAACAGTCGAATAGGATTTTCTTTTAATCCCTTCCACGGGACATATTTCTTCGCACTTTCCGCAAAGTATGCATTTCTCAATATCAACATAACGGGGTTCGATCTCCGTTGATATGGAAAAATGTCCCGGCTCCCCTTTTATGGAAGTGACATTCGCGCCGGTAACAATATTAAGGTTTGGCTGCGCGTCAATCCTGCTTCTGTAAAGGCATTTTCTGCAGACTTCAAGATTTTCCGTATCGAGAAACGCTGTGCAGAGTCCGCAGTCGTTTGTGGGCGCCACAATCCCGAGCTTCATTGCCATCCCGCCCAGATAATGCTTCTTGTCAAGGAGTGTGGTCCTGATTCCCGCCTCTGCGAGCTCAAAGGATGCCGCTATACCGGCAGGCCCGCCTCCGATTACCACTGCATTATCGCAGATTGTCCGTTCCTCTTTTCTGATTTCCGGGAAACATTCCACTCCCTTCGCGGACACTTTTATCATTGTAAGGGCTTTAGCGGTGGCGCCTTTAGGGTCGTCTGAATGAGGCCACGCGCACCCTTCGCGAAGATTTACGATATCGTAATAACTTCTTTCGATGCCCGCCCTGTCAAGTCCTTCTCTGAATATTTTTCCGATGCTTTGCGGTGAGCAGGCGGAAATCACGAATTTATCTATAACACCTGATTTTACTTCATCGGTAATAAACTTTATCCCTTCCTGCTGACAAAGGGAATCGTGAATGTGTACGGAATGAAAGGCGTTATCTTTTTTTAATCTTTCCGCAATCGTTTCTATGTCGATTGTTTTTGATATCTCTCCGGCGCAGGTGCATATAAAAAGAGTGCCCTTCGCTTCAACGGTTGATTTGTTTTGCGGTGAGTTTTCTTCTTTCTTATTTTTCTTTGCCACCTTCTTCTTGTCCTGTTATTTCAGATGAAGTCCTGCCAATGAGAATGGAAAGTCTCGGCGTTGCCTCATAGGCAGTCCTCCACTTGCGGCACTTCTGGCAAAACTCGAGTTCGCTGTGTGTGTGGGATTCTTCTTCGAGAATTTTTCTGAGCTTATCTATTGCGGCTTTTGGTCCCACGGGCCTTCCGCACTCTTTGCAGGCGACAAGCTCGGCTTCCTTCTTGAGCTCAGTGGAACCGTCAAAGAATTTTTTCAGGTTAACACCGGGCACTGCTTTAATGGCATCGTCATCACAGCTTTTTTCGCACTTTCTGCAACCAACACAAATCTGCATATTGTGTGATATGAATCTTGTTTCCTTCCTGTCATCTATTTCAATGGCGCCGGTGGGGCATATCTCGGCGCAGGCGCCGCACGCAATACATTTGTCAGTATCAATTGTAATAGCGCCGCCGAAATGGATATTTCTGTCGGCTTCAATGAAGGAATCTTTCCACTTCGTTGATTTTTTCTTCTGAAGGGATGCAAGCAGTTCGCCGAGCTTTTCCCTGTTTTCAAGGCGTTTTTTTTCTACGCGCCTTACTCTTAGATCAAATTTATATTTCATACGCAGTTGAAATTAGCTTTTTCCCTGAGACTTTTCAAGTTCCATTTTCTTCAAAATATTCTTTTGAATCTTTCCTATTGAGGTTTTGGGAAACTCCGTAACTACCTCGATAAACTCGGGCACCTTAAACTTAGCCAGTCTTTCTTTACAGAACTCTTTCACTTCGTCTTCAGTAACTGACATTCCTTCGTCGAGAAGTATAAATGCCTTAACCGCCCAGTCGCGCATTTCGTCAGGCACACCGATTACGGCGGATTCAACTATCGCGGGATGCTCGGTAAGCACTCTCTCAACCTCCTGCGCGGCAATGTTCTCCCCTGCCCTTTTTATGACATCCTTCTTCCTGTCTATGAAATACACATATCCGTCTTCATTCATCTTTCCAAAATCACCGCTGTAAAACCAATTATTTTCATCGAGCACTTCGGCGGTTGCTTCGGGGTTTTTGTAGTATCCCTTCATAAGCTGAATTCCCGGAGTGCCGTGTACGGCGATTTCTCCAACCTCACCTATGGGCACTTCTTTTCTGTCATCGTCAACAATCTTTATCTCTATGCCGAATGCGGGAAGCCCCACCGAACCTCTCACCCGCTTTGCGTGCATACAGGTGAAGGTGCAGGGTGCAAGCGTTTCCGTAAGCCCGTAAAGGTCGTGAAGAGTTGTGTTGAAGCGTGTTTCAAATTCGTCCCACTGCTCATCGGTTATTGCAATGGCGAAACAGATTCTTTTCATATTGTTATTGGCATCGTGAGGAGTGCGCGGCTGAGCGAGAATCTGTCTTACATTTGTCGCCACAAGACTTGTAATTGTCACGCCGTATTCCCTGACATATCCGTAGTATCTCGAAGCGCTGAATCTCTCGCAGACGATAATGCTCGCGCCCGCGGTAATTGTGGGCATAAAGGAAATATACTGCGCGTTTACGTGAAACAGGGGAAGCACGCATATGTGCCTGTCCCCGGATGTAAGCTTTTGCTCGCAAGCCATCGATTCCCCAATCCAAAGGGAGTTTCCGTGAGTGAGAAGCACCCCCTTCGGCCTTGCCGTGGTGCCGGAAGTATAGAGCATATTCGAAACATCCATAGGCCCTACTTCAACGATTTCCTTCAGCTCATCGGGATAATTCTGAAGAATGTCATTCAAAAGCCTCGTGCCTTCAGGCGCTTCTTCGCATCGGTAGAGAATGATATTTTTAAGTTCGGGGCAGTTGCCCTTAATGCTCTTAATCATATCAAGATATTCGGGATCGGTAACGATTGTGCCTGAACCGGAGTGCTGAAGCATATATTCCATTTCTTCAGCGCGCGACATAATGTTCGTAGGAATCATTATGGCGCCTATTTTCGAAGTAGCAAACCAGGTAAGGCAGAAGCCCGTTGAATTAGGAAGATGGCAGGTCACGAAATCGCCTTTTTTCACTCCCATTTCAAGCAGTGCATTCGCGAAACGGTTAACCTTGATGTTAAACTCTTTGTATGTAAGGGTCTCCACATTTTCATCTTTGTCTATGAAAATTATAAAATCCTTATCGGGTTTGTCTTCCGCCTGATATTCAAGCAGTTTTCTCAGGTTCTTGTTCCTGCCGATAATAATGCTCATCTCTTACCTCCGACTGATTGATTTAATTTTTGCCAAAACTTAATATTTTTTTCAGTTGGCTTAACAAATTTTTAACAGGTGAGTCAACAAAATCCCTCTACTTCCCGAGAATCTGCCCCCCATCAACAACGAGCACCGCACCGGTAGTAAAATCAGATGCAGGCGAGGAAAAATAAACCACCGAACCTACCATCTCTTCTGGTTCTCCGAGACGCTTCATAGGCAGTGTTTTGTCTATTACTTTTTTTCCCGCATCGGACGAAAAAAACTCCTCGTTCATGGGAGTTCTTATGTATCCGGGACATACGGCATTGACCTGTATATTGTACTTCACCCATTCAAGGGCAAGCACCTTTGTAAACTGCACCAAGCCCGCCTTGCTTGCGCTGTACGATGTCATATTTGCAATTGCCATCTGATATGTAATCGATGACACATTTACAACCTTCCCTCTCTTCTGTTTTGCCATCTGGGCTCCAACCGCTTTTGAACATAGGAAAGGACCGCGAAGGTTCACTGACATTACCCATTCCCAGTAATCAAGGTCCATTTTGAGAACCGGTTTATCTCCGCTTACGCCTGAGTTGTTAACGAGAATGTCTATCGTGCCGTATTCTTCTACAGCGCGGGCAACCATTGCGTTGACCTGCTCTTCTGAAGCGACATCAGTGGATACGGGAAGCGCTTTTCTTCCTCTCTTCTCGATTTCACCTGCAACCTTTTCAAGGTCAGAAAGGGTGCGCGCTACAAGCACGAGGTCGCATCCGAATTCCGAAAGTCCGATTGCAAGCGCTCTGCCTATGCCCTTGCCTGCGCCTGTGACAACTGCAACTTTACCTTCAAGATTAAATATTTTCTTCATAATGAAATTCCTTAAAATCTTATTTTTAAAAACTAATTAACCACAAAGCCAACATCTAAAAATATTTTTTGGAACCACAGAGGACACAGAGAAAAAGCTATTCCATTTTCCCGGGATTCTCGAGATAGTCCTTAATTTTAGCAAGACATCTTGCCGCAGGCAGTCCGTCAACGATGCGGTGGTCAAAAACGAAAGACGCATACATACTAAGTTGAGGCACTATATTTCCCCCCTCATCGACAACAGGACGCTTTATCGCCTTGCCAACGCCAAGAATCGCGCACTGCGGGAAATTTATAATAGGCGTAAAAAGCTCGATTCCCGCGCCACCTAAATTTGTTATCGTGAAAGTGCCTCCCGTTAAAAGGTCAGGAGTCCTTTCCCCTTTACGAACTCTTTTCACAACTTCCGCCCTTTTTGCCGCAACATCTTTCAAACTCAGTGAGTCTGCCTCGGGGATTACGGGGGTAATAAGTCCGTCATCGAGGGCAACAGCAAATGCGACGCTTATATTTTCAAAGACAAAAATCTCTTCACCGATTATTGCGGAATTGAGAATCGAATATTCCTTTAAAGACAACGCGCAGGCACGGATTAAAAGGTCATTGATAGTAACGCCTTCGGATTTTTTTGAATCGGCAAACTTCTTTGCCTCCTCCATATTGACAAGGACAATTTCAGCAACTCTCGGCGCGCCGGTCCAGCTTTGTGTCATTTTCTTTGCTATGCGCGCTCGTATGCCCTTGAGGGGAATTTTTTCCTTTATTTTGGGGTCCACCGAAGTCTCCTTATTCTGAAGTTTTTTAATAAACTGCGACCTATAGAAAAGGATTTTTGGACTAATGTCAAGAGGGAGATTTTACTGTAATTTGAAATGCGTGACATAAAATGTCAATACAATGTAAACATCAAATATATGGTTTATTATGAAAATGATATCAAAAAAGCTGTCAAGAAAAGACTTCTTCAAAAAGAAGTCTTTAAAAGGTTTGATAACGTGTTCATAGCTTTAGATACAAC